>CAZUPX010000033.1:0-4415 GCA_964622155.1 uncultured Planctomycetaceae bacterium
TTGGCCGAAGCCGGTGCCAGCGTTGCCTTTAACTATCGCCAGGAGCCGCGCGAAGCGAACCAAGCCGTCGAGCGGATCGAGGGGGCCGGCGGCCGCGCGATTCTGCTGGCCGGCGACGTAGGGGACCAGGCCACGGTCGAACGGCTGGTCAGCGAAACCCGCGCTGCGTTTGGGCGGTTGGACATCGCTGTGAGCAACGCGGCCTTCAGCGATCGCCAGCCGTTTTATGAAGCCGACATGGCTGGCTTCCGCCGCACGATTGACGTGACCATGTGGGGCGCCTTCTATCTGGTCCGCTCGGCTGCCCAGGCAATGATCTCCCAGGGCCCTGACACTCACGGGTGCGCCGGCTCGATCGTGGTGGTCAGCTCGCCGCACGCCTACCTGCCCATTCCCCAGTCGATGGCCTACAACATGTCGAAGGCGGCCATCGACCAGATGGCTCGCACCGCGGCGATCGAGCTAGTGGAGCACCGCATCCGAGTCAACGTGGTCACGCCCGGCTGGATCGACACACCGGGCGAGCGAAAGTTTGCCAGCGACGAGACGATCGGTCGCGCCGCGGAAAAACTCCCCTGGAAGCGACTTGGCACGCCCGAAGAGATCGGCCGCGGGGTCGTTTTTTTGTGCGATCCGGCCAGCGATTATATTACCGGCAGTTCGCTGTTGATCGATGGCGGTATAACATTGCCGTGGTGGGCCAATCGCGGTTCGGGCGTGCCAGAATAGCCACCGAAACAGTTGCCAGGGCTTTTGCAGAGGCCCGCACCGCGGCCAGGCCGGCTGCGGATTAAGGGACAGGATTTTTACACCGGACGACATTGATGCCAAGTTATTCATTGCCCTGTTCCTGCGGTCGAACCATCGGGGTTTCGACAAGCATGGCCGGTGAGATGGTGCGGTGCGCGTGCGGGGTCGAATTGCAGGTGCCCACGCTGCGTGGGCTGCGCGCCTTGCCCCAGGCCGCTGGGAGTGGGATCGACAAGGCCGGCGTCACCCGTGCGTGGACTGATCGGCACCGAGTGACGTTTGTGCTGGCCGTTGCCGCGCTGGCCGCAGGTGCGGTGGCAGCCTATCTGACGGTCATCCGCCCTCAGCAGCCGAACATCCGATTGCTGCAGACGGGCCCGTTGATTACTGAATCGACGCCGCCCGAGTACGTCAATGCCGCCTTCGACGAGCTGCAAAAGGGTATTTCGCCCAAATCGAACATCATCACCCCGGAAGCCAAAGACGCGCTCGAACAGCGCACCAGGATGATGTGGGGAATCAGGATCGCACTAGGATTGGGGGCCTGCGCGCTGGTGGCGGCGGTGGCGAGCGCGCTTCTACCCGGAAGAAGGGAATAGGAAACAGGGGACAGCGGAACGGAAGCGAGGAAGAGTACAGATGAAAGCCGCGTACATCGAAAAAACTGGGCCGCCGTCGAACATCATCTACGGCGACTTGCCAAAGCCAAAGCCGAACGACGGACAAGTGCTAGTGAGGGTCGAAGCCGTCGACGTCAACCCAATCGATACTTATGTGCGCAGCGGCATGGTGGCGGCGTCGCTGCCGGTTCCCTTCATCGTGGGCTGCGACTTGGCTGGAGTTGTGGAAGCCGTGGGGCCGAAGGTCACGCGGTTCCGGCCGGGCGATCGCGTATGGGGCGCGAATCAGGGACGGGCTGGACGCCAGGGAACGTTTGCCGAGTACGCAGCGGTGGACGAGCAGTGGCTGTATTCAATTCCTCACGGTGTCGAAAGCCAACACGCGGTGGCTGTCTCGCTCGTGGGCCTTACGGCCTATCTGGGCTTGATGGGCGACGCGAAACTGGCGGCCGGCGACGTGCTGTTCGTCAACGGCGGCTCAGGCGGCGTGGGCTCCGCAGTGGTGCAGATCGCCAAGGCCGTCGGCGCAACCGTGATCACAACCGCTGGCAGCGACGAAAAAGTGCGCCGCTGCCGCGAGTTATGCGCCGACCTGGCGATTAACTACCAGTCCGAAGACATCGACGCACGGATCAAACAGTTCGCGCCACAGGGAGTCAGCCTGTGGTGGGAGACTTTGCGCGAGCCGAACTTCGATCGGGCGGTGTCACTGATGGCGCTGCGCGGACGAATGGTCGTCATGGCTGGCCGCGATGCCCGGCCGCCGTTTCCGGTCGGCCCGTTCTATGTCAAAGGCTGCTCGCTGTATGGCTTCGCCCTGTTCAACGCCACCGCCGACCAGCAGCGCGCCGCGGCCGACGACCTCAACCGTTGGATGGCCGCTGGCAAGTTGAAGGCCAATATCGACCGCGTGATGCCGCTGTCGGAGACGGCCGCCGCCCACCAGCTTCAAGAGGACAACACGATCGGCAAGGCCGGCACTCTCGCCGGCAAGATCGTGTTGACTCCATAACCATACAGGAACGCCGCATGGCTGTCTGGGTTACACACGACCGGGACACGCTGACCGTGCACCACGTCAGTGCGCTACGGTGGGCTGTGGGATTGAGCATTGTGGCGGCGATGCTCGTGGTCATCGCGTTTGAGGGGATCGACCGTAATACGAGCGTCGTGGTTTTTGTGGTGCGTTTGATTCCTGCCGCGATGGTACTTGCGGCGACGGTGATGTTCGCGCCCTGGACCCAATTGAGACTAGATTCGGCCGAGCGCGCCGTTGACTGGCAGCGACGAAATTGGCTTGCCAACTCGCGCGTTCGAGCGCCCTTCGACGAGGTTGAATCGGTCACGTCGACCACGCAACCCACCCTGGGCCTGGTCGCGAGATATGCCGTGCGGCTGCGAGGCAGCGGGTGGTCCGTGATAGTGCCGGTCGGTTGGTCGGTTGCGAGGACAGTTGAGTTGCGTGCCAGCGCGTTGGCAGTACGGGTGGAGCATTGCCTGCGCTCGGTGGAGACCAACGCGGCCGACGAGGTGGTCAATCACGCGCCCACGGCACACCGTCGGCGTCTGAGCTTGCGACGGCTGATGGTCGCGACCGCATTGATCGCCTTGATTCTTGGCGTCTCGAAGTCCATCCGATGGACTTCCCTGGACGCGCGGTTACCTGTCACTGTAATGGCCGCAATCGTTACCCCGGCCATCGTGATCCTGTTTCGTGCTGGGGAGGCGGCGACCGAGCGGTTCTTGGTCGCGGCCATCGCCATGTACGGTCCGCTCGTCTGGATCGCGGTGGTTGCCAGGCCCTGGGGCCGCACCAGCGGCATGTGGGACGGGGCGATCGCGCTGCCGGGTTTGTGGGCTGGTCTTGGCTTTGCCGTGGACGTGATGTTTTGGCCAGCCGCAGTTGCCACGCTTGTCGAGTTGACGATGGCGGCGCGGATTGCGTTTCGCGGCTGGAAGCCGACCGTCATATTCTCGGTTGTCGCGGGTCTGTTGTCGTGTTTTTGCTCCTTCGTTGCCTACGCCGGGTATCGGATGTAACGGCAGAGTGCCAAGATTACGTCAGCTACGGCGAACCATGAACGGACCTGCCACGTCGTAAGGCTGTTATCATGCTCCAATACATCGGCTGGATACTGGTGGCGATCGTCGTGCTGCTTATTGTGCAGTCGATTGTCTGGCGGTGGGCGAGCCGCCGTTGGCAATTGCCCTGCCCGACGTTGTTCGCTTGGATGGTCGACGGACCCCTCGTCGACAAGGTTGCCGGAACCAACGTCACGCTGGATTGCATGGGCTTGCGTCCCGGCATGACTGTTGTCGAGATCGGACCGGGGCCGGGCCGGCTACTGCTGCCAGCCGCGCGCCGAGTCCTGCCCGGCGGCCGCGCGATCGGCGTCGAGTTGCAGCAGGGAATGATCGACAAGTGTCGCGCCAAGCTCGCACGCGACAATCCGGGCAACGTCGAGCTGATCCACTCGGATGCGACCCAGCGCGTACTGCCGCCGGAGTCGGCGGACTTGATTTACATGTGCACGGTCCTGGGTGAGATTCCCGACCGCCGCGCGGCCCTCAAAAACTGCTACGACGCGCTGCGGCCCGGCGGACGGCTGTCGATCACCGAGATCGTGCTGGACCCGCACTATCAGACGGTCGGCAAGGTCCGAGAGTTGGCTGCCGAGCTCGGCTTTGAGTTCGAGAACATTGCGAGTACCTGGCGGATGTATACCGCAAACTTTCGAAGACCGGGAGACAGGCGGTAGGCTGTAGGCCGTAGGTAGTAGCACGACGCTAAATCATGTCAGATTTCAGGGGCGTCGACTGGTGAAATGTCTTCGTCGGTCATAGACTTGGGGCATGCGCGATCACACGAAACTCCGCGCGTTCGAATTGGCTGACGCGTTGGCACTGGCCCTGTAAGGAATCTTGTGTCAGCTAGCAGGAATGGGTAATTTTTGTAACCTTTTCCTGAATCGGAGACTGACGCATGGATGGTTCTTTACGCACACGAGCCGAGCAGCTAGCAAGCGAGATTGCCAGCCAGGCCAA
>CAZUPX010000034.1:0-1787 GCA_964622155.1 uncultured Planctomycetaceae bacterium
GTAGGCGCGGTTGGCGAATTTTTTGACCTCGCGGCGGTGCATCAGCAGTTTGCGCGGCCGCTTGGGTTCGTGATTGAACTGGTTGGCCTGCGAGTATTCGGCGATATCGCAGCCGATGAGCCAGACTTCTCCCCCCTTCACACGGCCGTAGCCTTCGTCGAGCGAGATCGTGCCCTTGCGCAGGCTCTTCACCTCGCTGCCGACCAGCACGATGCCGCACTCGAGCGTTTCGATCACTTCGTACTCGCGCCGCGCCTTGCGATTTTGCGCGATCAATCGCTCGTTGTCGTGCTCGCGATCCGGCGCCGGTTTCTTCTTGCCTTTAGCCGTCGTAATCTCTCCCGCGAATCGAGCGATCTTTGCCGGGACCGTCGCAATTGGTAGAGTGGAGGGCGCGGCGGCGTGATCGTGCACGTGTTAAGAATTCTTCCGTCCTTTTAATCTTTCGTGCGGGCCGACTCAAGTGTCACCCGACATATTAACCCGACGCGCAAGCGAGGGATTCCGGACTCCGTAATTCATTCACTGAAGAATCCCTCGCTTGCGCGTCGGGTTAGTATACGTCCGACTAGGCCTTTTCCACTCACTAAACCCAATTCAATCCCCATGCACCCGCCGTCTGCTGGTCACCAAGACCCGTCGGTCGAGACGTTTCTGCTCGGGCAGGTCGATTTCGACACGGCGCTGGCATTGCAGCAACGGCTGGTCTTCGAGGCGGGCGGTCGGGCTGACGGGCAGATTGCTCTGGTGCTGTGCGAACACCCCCCGCTGATCACCGTCGGGCGGACCGGTTCGCGGGCGCACATCCGCATGTCGCCGCGCGAGCTGACCAGCCGCCAGTTGAACGTGCGATGGGTCAATCGGGGCGGTGGATGTTTGCTTCACGCGCCAGGCCAATTGGCAATCTATCCGATCGTGCCGCTGGCCTGGCATCGATTCACGGTCGGCGAGTACCTCAACCGATTGCAAACTGGGATCGTCGCCACGCTCGACGAGCTGGGCATTGCCGGCCACACGCGCACCGCGGCGCATGGCGTGTGGGGCCGCAGCGGGCAGTTGGCGTCGATCGGCGTGGCCGTGAAATGCTGGACAACGTACTTTGGCGCCTACATCAACGTCGACCCGGCCATGCGTCAATTTCGCATGGTCGACTCCGATCCACAGGGGGGCACGCCCGCAAGCTCGCTGGCTGCCGAACGCCGGCAGCCGGTCAGGATGGCCGCGGTCCGCGCAACGATCGTCCGCCACCTGGCTACCGCTTTTGGGTGCGAGCGCTATCATTTATACACGGGCCATCCCTTGGTGGCCGAACTGGCCAAGAACTCGCGAATCACTGCCCGAGCATGAGCACCAGCCTGCCAATCGTGTCACTGGCCGAGCCACTTGAGCGGTTGCCGCGCTGGCTGAAGAAGAACCTGCCCAAGGGGGATGCGGGGCACTTCACCGGCCAACTCATCGACGAGCTGGGCCTGGAGACGGTGTGCAGTAGCGCCAAGTGTCCCAATCGTGCGGAGTGCTGGAGTCAGCGCACCGCCACGTTCATGATCCTGGGAAATGTGTGCACGCGGCCATGCGGCTTCTGCTCCGTGCCGAAGGGCAAGACTGAGGTCATCGAGCTTGACGAGCCCGAGCGCGTGGCCGAGGCGGCGCTGCGGCTGGGTCTGCGGCACGTCGTCATCACGTCCGTCACGCGCGACGATCTGCCCGACGGCGGCGCCGAACATTTTTATCGGTCGGTGCTGGCCGTTCGCGAGGCAACCGGCGCGACGATTGAGGTGCTCACGCCG
>CAZUPX010000035.1:0-5153 GCA_964622155.1 uncultured Planctomycetaceae bacterium
GACACGGCGCTGCGGTTGACCGAGAACTCCGACGAAGTCGTGCTCACGCAAGGCTCCGATCGCGCAATTCAATTGTCGAACAATGACAACATGACGGTCGAAGTCGTGCTGCGGACAACGGACACCTCTGGAGTGGTTATCGGCACCAACCCGTCGGTCGCCAATTGGATGCTCGACATTGTCGACGGCCATGTGCGATTCTCGCTGTTCGACACGATTCATAACCCGTCGATCACCAGCGTTGCGGCCATCAACGATGGAAACTGGCACCGTGTCGCCGCCGTGCGCGACGTGTTGTACCACAAGCTCAAGCTGTTCGTCGATGGGATCGAAGCGGCCACGGCGGTGACCGACACCGCAACTCTGTCGACGGTCACCCTCGAGCCAGTGACGCTGGGCAGCTACAACACGCAAGCACCATCGAGCCAGTTGGCATGCGATGTGGACCTGGTACGCGTGAGGCGGTCCTCGTCGCCACAAACCGTCTTCCTGCCGGCCGACTACCTAGCTCCGACCCCGCCTGCGCCGCCAGCCCACCCGCCCAATGCGCCAACGTCAATATCCGGCCTGCAATTCTGGTTGGGGCCGTACGACCCCTGGAGGTACTTTGGCGATTTCGATGATTATTATCGGCCACTCCCGTTCGACACGTTTGATGGGATGGGCGCCCGCAGCATGCTCGACGCGTCATCGAACAAATACCAAGTCACGACAGCGATGTCGACTCGGGCCATCCAGTACGCCAGCGACACGCTGATCGGGGCACATTGGTCGTTGGCCGGCGCGCCCGCCTCGTTGCCGTCGCAGCTCTGGGTCCGTGATTCCAACGGTACTAGCGCCACAAACTTTGACTTCGTGCAAAACACCGGCGTGTTTACGCTGTCGTCATTTGTGAAGCCCGGCGCCGACACCGCCACGGACATGACGCTGTTTGACTCTTCGGAAGCCTACACCGCACGGCCTGGCGTCAATCTGGCGCGAAAGCCCGACGGCTCTCTGAGCCTGATCATCGGCGGCGGCAGCCCGGCAACGCTAAGGTTCAACGGTTCGCCCTCGGGCCCAATTCTCACAAGCGGCCAATGGTACCACGTGGCCGTGGTCGGGTCCGGGCCGGGCAATCCCGTTGAGTTCTACGTGACGCCCGTCGCGGCCGATGAATTGGCGGGCTACTCGTCCGCGGCGCTGGCGGGTCCCGACGGCAGTTACCCAACCGACGCGATGCACGAATTTCACATTGGCGGTCGTGCCAATGCCGGTGCGAATGCCGGCGGCATCGCGCCACTAGTTGGTGGGCTAGCCAATGTGGCCATTTTCAACCAGGCGCTGCCAGCGTTGCAAATCCGAGACCTGTTCCTGTTCGGCAAGGGACTGCGCGGCATCGACATCAGCCCGACCGAACGAGAACCGTTCACGGGTCAAGTGGCTGGCATGATGGTGGGCGATCCCGGCGCAAACGCCGCCGACTACACGGCGACGATCGCCTGGGGCGACGGCCAGATGTCGGCCGGCGCGATCGGGCTGTTCAATGGCACGCTCTGGGTCAGTGGCACCAATACGTACCAGCTACTGGGTTCCTACACGGTCAACGTGACCATTCTGCACAATGGCGCCAATGGCATCGTGGCCACCAGCACGGCCTCGGTCGGCGACTCGCTGACCCGCGTCGCCGTGAATGTGAACGCCATCGCCGGCCAGCCATTCAGCGGGCCCGTCGCGAAGTTCACCGACGCTGATGCGAGCAGTTCGCCGGGCGACTTCACGGCCGTCATCTCCTGGGGCGACGGCGACTTCTCGCCCGGCACGGTCACGCTGCAAAACGGGGTGTACTGGGTTTCGGGAACCAACACCTATGACAACGTGGGCACGTATCCGATCAGCGTGGCCATCAATCACTCGGACGGTCGAAGCATTAATCTACAAAACACGGCCACAGTTCGCGTTGCCATCAGCGCCCTCGGGCTGAACGTGCTGGCCCAGACCGGTGTGCCATACAATGCCGCCGTGGCAACCTTGACCGACCTGGATCCGATCGCATCAATCTCGCCGACGACTGTAACGATCGCTTGGGGAGACGGCCAAACCTCGAGCGGCACGGTGACGGTTGTCAATGGCGTCTACGTCGTCAGCGGCACGAATACCTACGCCGCAGCCGGAATCTATCCGATCAACGTGACCATTACCGACGCCAACGGCAACAGCGCCATGGTCGGCGGCACGGCCACTGTCAGCAATTACAGCCAGATCGCCGGACGCCAGCTTTTCTATCGAGGTTCGACGAAGTGGAACGTCACGAATGGTGTGACCTTCAGCGATGACAACGCCATCGCGCCGGACAAGTCGGCTTATCTACCCGGCTCGGGCACGTCGACCTTTGCCAGCGTGTCAAGCTACAGCCGCGGCATCAACGGCGTGATGATCGACATCTTCGGCGCCCACGGTACGATCACGGCCAACGACTTCGTGTTCAAGGTGGGTAACAACAACTCTGCGAACCTGTGGGCCACCGCCACGGGTCCAACGCTGGTTAGTGTGCGTACCGGGGCTGGACAGGCCGGGTCGGACCGGATCGAGCTCTTGTGGGCCGACAATGTTATCCAAAAGACCTGGCTGCAAGTGATCGTGAAAGGCAACGACGCGCTGGGCGACTCGAATACCAACACCGGACTGGCCGCCAGCGACGTATTCTATTTCGGCAGCGCGCCGGGCGACTCGGGGGCGGCGGACGGGTCAGCCTTCTCGGTCACCTCGGCCGACGAAATCTCGGCGCGCAACGATCCGCACGGAATCGGCAACCCGGCTACAAAGAGCAATCCGAATGACTTCAACCGCGACGGTCTGGTGAGCTCGGCGGACCAGATCTTTGCGCGCAACAACACCACGAGCCTCCTCAACCAGTTGAAGTTCCTGGTCGTGGGTGCGGGCGGGCCATTTGCGCCCAGCACTTCCGCGGCAAACCCTTCTACCCTCGCGCCGGCGTCCGTTTCTGACGCTCCGTCGATTGCCGCAAACAGCATACCGGTAGCGGCGCCTAGCGCGACACAGGATGCCGCAGTGGCAACGGCGCTTGCGGCCGGCGTGGCGACCGATTTAGGGTTCGCCCGACCAACATGTCCGCCGTCGAGCGCGCAACCGGCGACTTCCGGTGGCTCGACTCATGTCGGTCTTTCAGTGCGGGACTTGCAGATTGTCGAGCGGCGAGAACGTGAGCGGATCAAAACTGCCTGCACCAATCCTGACGGCTTGTTCGAGCCGTGGATGCCCGATGACGCACTGCTCGACGTACTCGTCCGTCGGACGATGCGTCGACGGTAGGACGTGAGGGCCAGATTGCATGCCACCGCGCCTGCTCACGCGACTGCGCAAGCTCTGCCTGGCACTTCCGGGGGCACATGAGGTCGAGGCTTGGGGCGCGCCGACGTTTCGCGTGCGCAATAAGATGTTCGCCATGTATGCCGACGCTTCGAACCACCACGGCGGCGGCCGGCACGCTGCGTGGATCAAGGCCGCCAAGCAAGACCAGGCGAAGATTGTGCGCAGTGCACCAAAATGCTTCTTCGTTCCGCCCTACGTGGGGACCAGTGGCTGGATCGGAGTTTGGCTGGATGGCAACCTTGATTGGGACTGGGTGGCCGAGTTTCTGCGCGATGGTTACAGGCTCGTCGCGCCCAAACGCCTTCTCAAGGGCTTGTAGCCACCGGTCACCGGGGGGGCGCGTTCTCGCCGACATCCCGGACCAGATTCGGCACGCCCCCCTGTAAGGAATAATTGCTATTTTTCATGCATTTGACGACAATAGAGATCCTAGTCTGCTCTCAGTCACGTGCACCCTTTGATCGCGCCGGAACGCCGCGATGACGTCCCGTCCCTCTGCATCCGACCCTGGTTCGCGCTCCAGCCAGCGTCGAGTTGGCAAATGGAACGGGCCCCGCCGCGTGCGAACCAGGCGATTGACCCTCGATCCGCTGGAAGATCGGCGACTGCTGTCGGCCAGCGGCATTGAGTCGATTGCGCGCGACCTGGTGTCGGCGGAGGTCGTGGGGCGGAGCATCTTCTACAACCACTCGGCCTTTGACGGCAACGACCCGGCTGCTGGCGCCAGCGACGATGCGGCGATTGCGTCCGATAAGTCGGCGCTGTTGCCGGGGGGCACCGCCGGCTTTGCCAACTACTCCAGCTACAGCCGCGGTATCAACGGCGTGATGGTCGACCTGGCCGGCCTACCCAGCTCGAGCCTGTCGGCGACCGACTTCGATTTTCGCGTCGGCAACAGCAATGATCCCTCGACCTGGGCGGTTGGGCCCGCTCCCACCGCGATCCTGGTGCGGCCGGGAGCCGGGAACTTGGGCTCCACCCGCGTCGAGCTCGTCTGGGCTGACGGCGCCATTCAAAAACAATGGCTGCAAGTCACGGTCAAGGCGACTGCGGCGACCGGCCTGGACGCCGCCGACGTGTTTTACTTCGGCAACGCCATCGGCGATTCGGGCAACAGCCCAAGCGATGCAATTGTCGACGCCGTCGACGAGCAAGGCGCCCACGACAATCCGCAGGCCACCGCGCCGATCGCCAATGTATATGACTATAACCGCGACGGCGCCGTCGACGCGGCCGATGAGGCCGTGGCGGCGGGAAATACCACCACCGCGCAAACCGCGCTGGCGCTGGTCGAGCAGCCGGCGCTGGTGATCGCCGCGCGGCAGCAGCGGCCACCGGTGGCGCTGTACGATTGGGGGGACGGCGGATTTCCAGTGTACCGCATTCCGGCCATCGTGACGACGACAACCGGAGCTGTCGTCTCGTTTGCCGAAGGCCGGACCACGACGCAGGACCCAACGGCGTACGGCATCGTCGCGCGGCGCAGCACCGACGGCGGCGTGACGTGGTCAGAGCCGATCGTCGTTTATCAAGACGCGACGCACGCCAGCTCGATCGGCAATCCTGTTCCGGTTGTGGACGCCGCGACTGGCAAGATATTCTTGCTGTTTGCCCGCAATCAGAACGACATCCTGGTCACGCAATCGAGCAGTGACGGACTGAGCTGGAGCGCGCCGGTCGATATCACGTCCAGCGTCAAAGTGACGGCCGGAAACAACCCTGGGCCCACGGGCGCGTATCCCGATACGGCCTGGGGCTGGTACGTGGTCGGGCCGGGGCAT
>CAZUPX010000036.1:0-4260 GCA_964622155.1 uncultured Planctomycetaceae bacterium
GCAAGATGTCTTCCAGCGGAATGGCGAATCCGATGCCCGAGTCGTACCATTCGACGCCGGCCATCTCGCCGGTGGCATCGGGGGACATGGGCACAAGCACTCCGAGCACGCGGCCGGCAATGTCCACAAGCGGCCCGCCGTAGTTATTCGGCGAGATCTTGGCGTCGGTCTGAATCGCCTTGCCCCAGATGCGATCCACCGCGCTAACGATGCCGACCGAGACATTCGGCTGGTCGGCTTCGAACGTGCGGCCGACCGCAAGTGCCCAAGCGCCTACGCGAATTCCCCCGCGCGGCGCGGCCTCGGGCACGGGCAATTTGTCTTGACCCTCGATCGCCAGCAGCACCAGCATCCGGCTGTGGTCGGTAGCCACCAGCTTGGCCCCGTGGCGCGTGCCGTCGGGCAGTGTCACCAGGATCGAGGACGGTTTCTGTACAAAGTTGAACGCGCTGGAAATGATGTGTCCCTCGGGCGAGACGATCAGCCCCGTCGTCGGTCCGGTGCCGATCAGCAGTTGGCCGACCTTTTCCAGCCCACCCACCGTCTCGATGCGAACCACTGACGGGGCCACGCGTGCCACCGCCGCCTTGATGGCCCGCTCCTCGCGCGCCGAGAGACTGTCGTCAGCAGTGACCAGGCTGGCAAGGCACATCAGCAAGCACGTGGCGAGCAATAGTCGGACCACTCCACTCCCCTTGTGGGAGAGAGTGGCGAGTGCAGCAAGCCGGGTCAGGGAGTTGAAGTCAAACGCGGCGCATCCACCCTCACCCCACCCCTCTCCCATCAAGGGAGAGGGAGGAACACGCATCGACCACGCTCGTGTCAAGTTGCTCATTTGTCGGTCGATTCTCCGGCAGCGACCTTGATCGCCACTTCGACCAGCTCCTGACCGCGCATCACCACCAGCTTCAATGGACTGTCACGTTCCATGCGCCCAAGTTCCTCACCAAATCCTTTGCACGAATGCACAATGGCGTCGCCCAGGTACACGATCAGGTCGTCGGGTTTGAGACCGGCCGCGGCCGCTAGCGAACCGGCGCGGACCACGTCGATATACGGTGGGGTGCGCTCCAGAACATCAGGCACCAGCACCAGGCCCAGCGAGGCCAAGGTGGCCGGCTGATCGGGCCTGGATTGCGGTCTGTCGGGCGCCGGCTGAAACTTGCCGGCGACGATTTGTTCGGCGGAGGTGCGCAATTGATCGATTGGGATCGCGTAGTTGAGCCAGATGTTGCTCGACGCGCTGCGCAGCTCTTTACCGAGCACGGCCAACAGATCACCGTTGAGGTTGACCAAGGCACCGCCAGCCGCGCCAGGATTGTTGGTCATGGCGTCGAGCACGTACACCGGACCGCGATAGGGGGTCTCGAAAGCACCGCGGCGCGCGTCGAGGCGCGTCTTGACTGCGATCACTCCGTGCTGCACGCTGTCGGCCTCATCGCCCGTGGCCACGCCAAACAGATTGCTCACCGCCAGCACGCGCGTGCCGGCCTCGGCACCAATGGACGTCGCCAAATCGAAGTACGAAAGGTCGGTGGCCTCGATCTTGAGCACGGCCATTTCCAGCCGCGGGTCGAAGCCGACCAGCTTGGCCTCAAACTTGCGACCGTCAGAAAGCGTGGCGTTGATGTAGTCGGTGTCGAGCACGTAGCTCCATACCGTCAATACGTGTCCTGAGTCGGAGATCAGAAATCCGCTTTGATAGGCTTCCAATCCGCGCACGCCGCCGGCGCCGTGGATTTTGACCATCTTGGCCTGGGTCGCGCGGATCGTCTCGTTCAGCAAATCAGCGGCGCCCGACGACGCGGCATCGGTCAATAGCACTAGCACCAACGCCAGGCAAACCCACTTGGTGTACCGGGCGACTTCGACGATCCGACC
The DNA here is from genome assembly GCA_964622155.1 of uncultured Planctomycetaceae bacterium. Taxonomy (GTDB): domain Bacteria; phylum Planctomycetota; class Planctomycetia; order Pirellulales; family PALSA-1355; genus CAZUPX01. The sequence continues at coordinate 1,882 of CAZUPX010000036.1, forward strand.
TGCGCGCAAGACCAGCACCCTTATTTCTCCGGGGCCGCTTCGAGTTTCAGTTCTTTGCAGTTGTAGACCTGGTAAACACCGTCGGCGTGGCGGACTTCAATCCGCGCCGGCACGACGCGCCCTTCGACTTCGTGAAACTCGCTGAAGTACAGCTCGCACGGGTCGCGGTCTTCTTCGGGAAACATCTCCATCGCCGCCAACTGGCCGTCGGCAGGATCGAACAGGGACCGACAATCGACGTTGCGATAAGTTCCTGTCAAGACGTCGGCCAGCGCCTCGCGACCCTCGAGCGGCGCCGTGCCCCAGTATGAGACCTCACCAGATTTGTCGACGCCATCAATCAGAAACCGTCGCCAGGCCGACAGCGCCAAAAGCAATCCACCGCTGCCGGGCGGGTCGAGCCGCTCGGAAACGTCCCCTTCCAGATCGATTTCCAGCCGGCCGCTGGGCAACTTGATCGCCGCATGCGTGTCGGCCAGTTCGAGCGTGAACTCCTCGGCCGCCGCCGTCGCGCCGCTAAGCGTCCACGTGCCCGGGCATCCGCTGTAGTCGCCGCTGGCAACCAGCGCACGCCAGACGCGGTCGCGATGGAGTTTGTTGAAGTAGTAGTTGACGTAGCCCGGCCGCGCGACGAAATGTTTCTTGGCGATCTCACTCATGGGCTCCGGCTTGGCATGCGCCCGACCCACGGGCTTGGGCTGCGGTCGGGGATCGTCCGGCCCTCTGGGCGGCATTGGCTGTTTGGGCGGGGTGCGCTCGGGCTCGATCTTCTTGGAGTCCAGCAGTTCGGCCAATTCCGCCTCGGCATGCACGCCGCGCAGCCGCACGATGATCTCGGATGCTTCTCCTCGATGGCGAAACGTCAGGGGCACGCGCCAACCCTTGGGAAAAATACCCAGTATGTTTTTGAGCGCGTTGACGGTGCTTATCGAGCGGCCGCCGAAGCTGGTGACCTCGTCGCCATAGCGCAGGCCGCGGCGGTACGCATCGGACTCTTCCAGAATATCGTCGACCATGACGCGGCGATTCTCGTCGCTGCGGACGCTGGCGCCCAGTGTGGCATGGTCCACGACTCGGCCGCTTTTCAAATGGCCTAGAAAGTTCTTGATCTGGTTGATCGAGATGGCGTATCCGACACCGACGTTGACCCGGCCGCGTTTTTCGAAAGAGCCGCGGCCGTTGACGCCGATCAAGCGGCCCTCGGCGTCGAACATGCCTCCACCCGAATTGCCAGGGTTGATCGCCGCGTCGGCCTGAATGCAGTCGGCATATTCCAGGATCGTGCCAGAGGGATACTGATATCGGTGCACACCGGAAACGACGCCGTAGCTGATCGAGGGATAAAAGTCGGTCGCCAGCAGGAACGGATTGCCAATGGCAAAGCACCAATCGCCGACCTGCACTTTGTCGCTGTCGGTCATTTCGGCGAATGGAAAATCGTCACGACCCAGCAGCTTGATCAGGGCCACGTCGCCCGTGGGATCGATGCCCACGATGACCGCTTCGTACAGTTTGCCGTCAGCCATGCCGCATTTCATGGCGTTGCCGGCCTCGTGCGTGACGTGGAAGTTTGACAGCGCATAACCATCGGGCGAAATGACGACGCCGGAGCCGCCCCCTTGTCCGGCGTTGGCAAAGATGGCCACGGCCGTTTTGCTCGCACGCGCGACCACCGCCACGCGCGCGGCCTCGGCCTTGAGCACCTCGGCGTCGACCTGGGCAAAGGCCACCGCCGCTTGCGCGAGCACCAGTCCTGCCATCCATGTCAGGCGCATCGATCGACCTCGTTTTGGGTGATTCTTGGTGGTTCGACGGTATGGGGACGAAAATGTTTCACCACAAAGGCACGAAGGACACAAAGGCGAAATGAAAGATGACAAAGAATTCGACGACGTTCGGACCGACATTGGACTACGCGCCGGTACTATTGCTTCAATTTCAAACGTCTTCTTGGTGACCTTTGTGTCTTGGTGGTTAAATTCCCCGTCGGAAATCGCCATCGGTGCCGAGAACGATGCCGTCGTGGATCGACGACTATGCAAAATGGCTTCGGAGTTTGATTTCGAGCCCGATTGAAGTTTCGGATGTATCATTTCGTTACTCGCGCCTCGCACAGGTCGAGCCGGTCGCCGATGTCCAGGTCGTCGCCATAGTCGGCCGTGATCTCGAGTCGCTTGACGCCACTAACCTCGACTTCAAGCTCCTGGGCCGGCTCGTTGCCGCTTACCTCGCCTTGCCACAGTATCTTGCCGTCACCTTTGAAGACCAGGTTCACGCTGCCGCTGGGGCGCACGCTGTCGTCAATGCCCGCGGTGGCCTTGAAAACGCGGAATTTGCCCGGCAACTTGTAGCTTAGCACGGTGCGCGTGGCCAGCTTGG
>CAZUPX010000037.1:0-3574 GCA_964622155.1 uncultured Planctomycetaceae bacterium
CAAGCCCACGCGGAGTGCCTGCGTTACTTCCGCAACCATCACCATCGCATGGACTACCCGCGCTATCTGGCCAACGGCTGGCAGATCGGTTCGGGCCCGGTCGAGAGCGCGTGCAAGACCGTGGTCGCCAATCGCCTCAACGGCAGCGGCATGCGTTGGGGCGAAGACGGCTCGGACGCCGTCTGCCACCTCCGCGCCTTGTACCTCAGCCAGCCCGGCCAGTGGGAATCCTTCTGGAAAAATTACCCAAACTAACCACAAACGTGACGCTCACACGAGCCGCGCACCAGATCAGACATTGATTGGCCGCAGAGCAGGAGCACACGTGCGGGGCCGCCGTGGCGAGGCAGGGTCCGTCAACCATTTCAGTCATCTTCGCGCTTCTTCACGTGTTGCACGCGAACCTGCCCGCCGGCGGCCTCATCCACCTGGTTGTTGCCTTGTAATCGCCTTTGACATGGCGTCCCGGCAAGAGCTAGAGTTGACTGCGAGTCTGAGTCGACTGTCAGAACAGCAATTGCCCGATCGATCGCGCCAGCGTCGAACTGGAAGCAACGACCGGATGGGTGGCCGAGTGGTCTAAGGCGGCAGTCTTGAAAACTGCTGTACGGGTAACCGTACCGGGGGTTCGAATCCCTCCCCATCCGCTTTGAATTGACGTGCTTTTCACAGCTCGTCGCGGTAATCTTAGGATCTTCAGGTCCCAGGTTAAGCCGTTCGCTGCCAATACCTTCTCTCGGAGAACTGTCATGCGTTCAAGTCAATTGGTCGTTTGTCGGCTCGCTTGTGTGGTTATGGTCGCGGCGCTTTGGGGAGCTGCCGTTGCTCGCGCCGGTGAAAAAACCGAGGTGGATTACAAACCCGACATCACGTATGCGACCGTTGCGGGCGAGGAGTTAAAGCTCGACCTGGCCACGCCCAAGAATCTCGATCATGCCGTTCCGGCCGTGGTCGTTATTCACGGTGGCGGCTGGATGCAGGGTAAACGGCAGGACATGACCTCCATTGCCAAAGACACGGCGGCGCATGGATACGTCTCGGCCACGATTAGCTATCGCTTTGCCCCGAAGCATCGCTTTCCCGCGCAAATCGAAGATGTCAAGTGCGCCGTGCGCTACCTGCGGGCACACGCCAAGGAATTGAATATTGATCCGAAGAAGATTGGTGCAATGGGCGTTTCGGCCGGCGCGCATCTGTCGATGATGCTTGGCACGCTGGATTCGGCCGACGGCATGGAAGGTGATGGTGGCAACCCCGACCAACCAAGCAAGGTGCAGGCTGTTGTGAGCTTCGTGGGACCAGTCAACCTGATCATCGAAAACTATACGGACACTCAAACGCAAATCCTGGAAGCCTTCCTGGGCGGCAAGCCCAAAGAAAAGATAGCCGACTGTCGGCGCGCCTCGCCCATTACCTACATCAACAAGGGCGACGCGCCGATGCTCTGCTTCTTCGGCACGGCCGACCCGCTGATTTCCTACGATCAGGCATTCCAGGTCACCAGTGCCCTGGCCACCGCCGAAGTGCCCGGCCGTGTCGAATTGCTCCTCGGGGCCAGCCATGGCTGGATGGGCGAGGAGCTTTCGCGCACGATGGACGCCACGATTGGATTCTTCGATCAACACCTGAAGAAATAGCCAAGCGCGTTGCGGACGTATTCTATGCGGTGCTTGAAGGCCGACTTGGGAAGCCACTTGCACGCACCACGAGTTTCTGGAGATCACCAGTGAACCACCGGAACCTTTCCGGCGTCTAAGGTTTTTAGATGAGGTCGATGCCGCACCGGGTCGCGGTCGGCTCGAAGTTGACACGCTTTTTCAGGTGGCTCGGTCAATGAACTCAAAACGGCCACTTCAGGTCCAACAACGGATGGCCGGGAGCAATCGCGCGACGCGAAGACGGTCGCTCACGGGTAATTCCGGCGTGCTGCCGCTCCGCTTGTGACGCTTGGCTGCAACGAGAGATTCGGCCCCAAAGGCCCGGTCCGCCAAGCGGCGGATCGGGTTTTTTCGTTGAATCGAATTGCAATATGAGGCTTGAGGCTCGAATCCTCGGCAGAGCAAGTGGAGGCTTACGAGAGGGAGACAATGTGATGTGGCGAGCAATTCTGAGGGCACTGCGACGGCTGATCTTCGGCCAGCGGGCACGCGCGGGACCGTCGGTTCAAGCGGCTCCGCGGAAGCATAGCGTCGTCGCGCAGAGTGTCGCGGGGCATGCCGCCGATCGTTCGCGGGCGTTGGCCGGAAGGAGCGAAGGGAGGTTCACTATGAACGCAGCCTACGAAAAACTAATCCAACATCTGGACAGCCAGAACATTGGCTACTGGTCGCGTAGCGAGGACAGATCGATCTGCGCGGACTTCCGTGGAGAGGTTGGCACGTATCGGGTCTTTGCCAGAATCGACGCCGATGACAGCCTGTTCCAGGTTTTCGGCTATTCGCCGGTGCGCGTCCCCAAAGGCGCCCTTCCGGCCGTCGCCGAGACGGTAATGCGGATCAACTGCTGCCTGAAGGTCGGCAAGTTCGACCTGGACTATGACGAAGGCGACTTGCGTTTCAATGCGGCGCAGATTCTGCCCGACGACAACCTGGAGGACGAGACCATCCAGCTTCTGATGGGCACGACCCTGGCCATGTTGAACACCTATCTTCCGGCGATCCTGTCGGTGATCTACGGCAACGAGCTGCCGCAAGACGCCCTCAGGCATGCCGAGCCGGGACTCTTCGACGTTGATGAAAGTGACAACGGTGAGCGGAGAGCCGACGACTGAGCCAGGCCAACGTGGTCTGCTCAGCTAGCGGCTCTCCGCAATTTTGTCCTCGCAGTGTGGCGGAGTAAGTGCGCGACTCGGCCGCCTGCGTTTGTGCGAGCCCAGCGAACCGCGACCTCGACCGGACATCTGACAACCAAAGCACTGTGCAAAGCCCCCATTTTATTTCTTCGTAGCATCGCCTTCTTTGGCGGGCGACTCTGGTGCGATCCCGCCACTCAATTCCGCGTTCGACTGCCCTCGCGTTGTGGAATCCTCGCTCTTGTCGGCTAAAATGACGTTGGCGACCGACGCTTCCTCGGGAATCCGACCCCGTGCAGAGGATCAAAAAATGAACGCAACCGGGTTTGTTGTGCTAACGATCTCGACGCTGGTGGCGAGTCCTGCTGCTGCTCAAGTTCTGTCACCGAGGGAAGCCCTTGGGGAGACAAGACCCACGCCGGGCAACCCGTCGTTTTATGTCAGGCCCGTCGCGGCGGCGCCGCACCAGGGAGCGAACTGCTCGCCCAGCCGCGCTTCGACGAAATTCTCGTCCGCCATCAGCACCGGCGCCGCCCGCGTGTGGGACGTACACTTCGGCAGCGACAATTACGCCGTCATTTGGCGGCGCGGCCAGAGCGGCTTTCGAGCCGTGCAACTCATCGAAAGCCGATCGGGCAAGGTGGCGCAAAAGACCGTGGGCAAGCACGTCTACAAAACAAAGCAAGAGGCCGCCGACGCGATTGCCGCCCGGTGTCAGCAGCGCTTAGAAGACAACAGGGCTCCGCATTTCAACTCAGGCGCAGATCCAGCGATCGCAGCGCC
>CAZUPX010000038.1:0-1550 GCA_964622155.1 uncultured Planctomycetaceae bacterium
CGGACTGCCAGCATGATCGGTCAGAAGATTGGGTCCTATGAGGTGCTGGCCAAACTCGGCGAAGGTGGCATGGGTGAGGTCTATCGGGCGAAGGACGTGCGGCTGGGCACTGAGGCGACTCGATGTGGCGGGTGGCCCGGCACTCACGCTAGTCTCATGCGTTTGACGCTTTAGGACATTTCGCGATCTTGTCCAAGATCATGTCGGCGTCCTTGGTCCAGATGAAACGGCGTGGGGCCTCATTGTAATGAGCGAGGTACTCCTCAATCGCGGCGATCAGAGCCGGCACGCTGTCGAAGGTGCCCCGGCGAATGCGGTCGCGCGTGATTTCGCCGAACCACCGTTCGACGAGGTTGAGCCACGAACTGCTGGTCGGGATGAAATGAAAGTGCACGCGCGGATGCCGCCGCAACCACCGTTGAACGGGTGGGCTCTTGTGGGTGCTCAGGTTGTCCAGGATCACATGGATGGCGTCATCCGCCGGCGTGGCACGCTCGACGCTGTCGAGAAATCGGACGAACTCCTTGCTATCGCGCTTCGGCCGGCAGCTCCCAAACACGGTCCCATCGAGCAGCCGCAACGCGGCGTACAAGCACGTGGTGCCGTGCCGAATGTAGTCATGGGTTTGACGTTCGGGGATCCCGGGGCGCAGCGGCAGCACCGGTCGGGTCCGGTCCAACGCCTGAATTCCACTTTTCTCGTCGACGCAGAAGACGACGGCTTTCTCCGGAGGATTGAGGTACAAGCCCACGACGTCTCGGAGCTTGTCGACAAATCGCGGATCTTTGGACAGCTTGAACCGCGTGACGCGATGGGGCTGTAATCCATGCTGATGCCAGATGTTGCGGATCGTCTTTTCGCTGACGTCCTGCGCACGCGCCATGGTGCGCGTGCTCCACTGCGTGGCCGCGGGCGGCGTCGTCGTCAGCGTGGCGTTCACGATGGTCGCGATCTTTTCAGGCGTGAGTCGCTTCCGTCGGCCGGGGCGCGGGGCATCATGGAGCACGCCGCTCACGCCTTGCGCGACATAGCGGCGCATCCAGTAGTGCACGTGATTCCGGCTCAGCGCCAACCGCGTGGCAATGTGCGAGGGACGGACGCGGTCCGCCAGCAGCACCAGGATTCTCGCCCGCACCGCGAGTTTCTGCGGCGTGTTGCCGTTCGCCAGGACATCGGCCAATTGGGCGCGGTCGGCCGGCGGCAGTACCACGCACAGCGTGGGGGTGAACATGCCCCCACCGTACCGGCTCGAAGACGGGAAGTACAGTGAATTCGTGTACTAACCCTTCGTACGCATCAGACTAGTAGTGTCTCAGTTTCGAACTGAGACACTACCGAACGATTGCGAAACCCGCAGCAGCGGAGGTTAGCTTCGACGCGACCCAGGCGCGAACCTCGTCCCGCGGAGCGACCTCCCTGGGCCCGATCCACGCTAGGTCCGTGACGTCGACGGCTACCGGTTTCCCCCGGCTCAGCGCATCGTCCAGTTCCGCCCCTACGTCTGCCGGCCAATCCCAGCCGGGACAAATGAACCGAAGGTCGAGTCGTTT
>CAZUPX010000039.1:0-4944 GCA_964622155.1 uncultured Planctomycetaceae bacterium
AGGGGAGCACGACCAGGCCCAAGAGGAAGATGCCGCACATGGCCACGCCGGCGTAGCGCATCGGCTCGGCCTGGTCGGCGAACACGCTGCTGGTCAGATAGCCAAACGTGAAGCGGCCGATGACGGCCGGGTGGCTGGGGCTGAGCGCAGCGGTGCCCCAGCCCAACTGGGGCACGTTCTCCCTTGGCCGACGCTCGACGTATGCACGGTCGGCGACTTATGACTGAAATGCAGTGCTCGCTAGGACATGCTGGGGCATCGCTGCGCTCAGCCCCAGCCACCCACAGCTAGCGGATTCAACTGTAATGATTTCCACCGTGGGCACGTTGCTAACCTCCACAGCTGTTGGCGTTCGTTTCATTCCGGCAGCGGCTGCCCCTTGGTCTCGGGGGCAAACGGGAGCACGACCAGGCCCAGCAAGAAGATGCCGCACATGGCCACGCCGGCGTAGCGCATCGGCTCGGCCTGGTCGGCGAACACGGTGCTGGTGAGATAGCCGAACGTGTAGGGCCCCGCGGCGGCGACGTAACGGCCCACGTTGTAGCAGAACGAAATGCCGGTGCTGCGCAGACGCGTGGGGAACAGCTCCGGGAAGTAGATCGCGTATCCGCCGAACAGCGAAAGTTGGCAAAAGCCCATGATCGGAATCATCCAAAATACCTGGCTGCGGTCGTTCATGGTGCCGAAGACCATGGCGGTCGAGAGCATGGCCAGCACAAAGCCGATGGCGAACGCTGGCCGCCGGCCGATGTGCGGCGTGATCCGGCTGAAGGCCCAGATGCCCAAAAATCCGCCGACGTTCTGCAAAATCGAGGTCATGCTGATCCAGAAGGCGACATTGCTGGCGACCAGGCTTTTGATCTGATCGGGCGACAGGCGCGCGGCTTCGAACTCCGCTTGGAATTGCTTGCCGAACACCGAGCGGAACAGGTCGAAGCTGAAAAAACCGATGCCCCACAGGCCGACGATGCCCGCAAACGCCAGCAGCATGCCCACGATCGCGCGGCGGCGCAACACCGGATCGCCGAACAAGTCCTGATACGAGCCGAGCCGGGGGTCGTGCCCCTCGACGGCCACGGCCTTCCAGCGCTCCGGCTCCTTGAGCCGACGGCGAATCAAGATGGCCAACAGCGCCGGCACGGTGCCGACCAGAAACATGGCCCGCCAGGCGTGGACCGGCTGATCGCCAATCTGCCAGCCTTCCAATCCACCCGTGCTCTCGACGTGCCCCAGCGCCAGATAAATCAGCGCCGCCGAGATATTGCCCACGGCCGACAGGGCTTGCAGCAGTCCCAGCGCGTACGGTCGTGCCCGGTCGGGCATGACCTCAGCCACCAGCGACACGCCGACGGCAAATTCGCCACCCACGCCCAGCCCGGTCAGAAATCGCCACAGCGCAAAATCCCAGAACCCGACCGAGAATGCGCTGACGCCGGTGAAGATCGAATAGATCAGGATCGTCCAGAGCATGGTTTTGACGCGGCCGATGCGGTCGCCGAGCACGCCAAAGCCTAGCCCGCCGGTGGCCCAGCCGACCAGGAAGATCGACGTGGCGATGCCACCGTAGAAACCGACCTGCTTCGGATCGGGGGGCACGCCGGGCGAAGTCGCCAGCAGTTCGGCCATCGCCGGCGCGCGGGCCAGGTTGAACAACTGCTGGTCCATCGTGTCGAACAGCCAGCCCAGCGCGGCCACGATCAGCACGAACCAGTGATAGCGTGTGAGCTCGTGATACCAAGGGCCCGGTTTCTCGTTCATGCTCGCTCTGGACTCCAGGAAGCAAATCCGGCAGGTGGTCGACAACTCAAAATCGGCCTGTCAGAGGGGTCCCGAACCGATCAAAAAGGGCTATCGTACACCAGCCGACCGTCGATTGCGAACCGGTTGGCTGCACTAAGGATGCGAGCCTCAACGATAGAGTGCCACGGGATGCCGGCGAAATTGTCTTGACAGGTGCTCGCGGCGATCTTAACTTGAACAGCATAGCTTTGGTCTTCCTGTCGCCCGACGGCTTTCGCGGCTAATGACAGATCTTTAAGAGTCCTCCGCGCCCAACCGTTCGCCGGACATGGCGAGTTGCGTTTGGGCAAGCAATTCTCCGGGACTCGTGACCTGACGTCAGTTTGTGGGATGACACGTGCACGCGCACACACGCGAGCCGCCAGCCCAAGGCTTCTGCAACCATGGCAACGAACACCACGTCCGCGCTCAAGCGCGGCGAACCGATCGCATGAAAGCATCGCACCGCATGAAACTTCCGACCGCTGATCGCGCCGACCGCCCTGTTGGACGACGAGACGCAGGCCTGGGCCAGGCTGCACGAGTCAATTCAATCCATCGAACCCAGGATGCCCGAATGATTGCTCTGCGTCTGCTGCTTTGTTTTGCGTCGCTGGCGTTGGTGGGTATTGGCGGCAGGTCGGTGTCGGCTCAAACGCCGGTACCGTCGACCTTGGAGGTGCCCCTGTTCCCGGGGTTCGACCAGTTCGGAAATCAGTTCGAAGTCGTGCAAGCTTACGAGAACGATCAGGGGGTCAAGAGCATCACCGCGGGAATCTACGACACCGGCGCGTCGGTGGTGACATTTTCATGGCTTGACCAGGATTTCTTTTTCCCGATTCAAGGCTACCCACCAATTCCAACCATCCTTGGCGCGGTGGCCACGGCGGACGCCATCGGCGGCACGCTGACGGGCCAGGTGTCGCAGCCCGGCCGAATCTACGCCGCCGGCGCCAGCGCGCTGAACATCGACTTCAACAACTTTGCCTTCACGTACGATCTGACGAACGCTGTTTCGGTGGGCGGAATCCAATCCTTTGTCGGAACGACCGCAGGATCGCCCAATTTGCCGTCCATAGTCGGCACGCCGATCAACGTGCCAACTCCGACCAACCCCGGCGGATTGGCGACCGTGATGGACCAAACAGGCTACACGATTAATCTGGGCGATCTGGATCCGGCGTTCGGCAACATCCCCTTCGAGTTTCCGGACGTACGATTCGCGCCGTCAGGCGCCAGCCTGGTCCCCACGGCGAACACCTACGAGACAGTGACTTTTCCCGTCTCGTTATTCGGAGTTGACACTACCGGCCATCCCGGCAACGAGATTTCGTCCGCGCCCAACCCCATGCAGCACAACACGGCGGTCGCATTGACGCCCTCGGCCAATCCGACCATTACCTTGTCAAACCAGAGTTTCCTGTTCGACACGGGCGCGCAGCTCAGCATCATTTCGCCGTCCATCGCTGCACAATTCGGCTTGACAGACGAATTCGGCATTCCGATCGTGGAACCGTTCGATACCATCGACGTGCAAGGCGCCGGGGACAAAGTGACGGGGCTGCCGGGCTACATTCTCGATTCGCTCACCGTGCCGCGCACCGACGGAGGATTGGTGAGCTTTACGGATGTGCCCGTCTATGTGCTCGACGTAGGCTTCGGCATCGACGGCATCTTAGGAATGAACCTTTTCAACGGGGCCGACTCGTTTGCATACGATCCGTACCACGTCAATGGCCCTCAAGTCAGCGTGTTGTTCCTGAACGATCGCACGTTGGAATTGGTCACCGACGAGTCCGACATCTTTGGTGATCTAGATCCGGAATCCTCTGAGAATCTTATTCTCTCGATGCTGGGTTCCCGGTACGCGAGTGGGAACATCGTGTTGCCTGGTGTCCAGCTCGTGCCCGAGCCGGGCGCGATCGGTCTGGCTGGATCGGCCGCCGCGATATTGGCGTTTTTTGCCTGGCGTCGCCGGGTCACGTCGTGCGTGCGCAGCTAATCGCCACTGCACACCCGCTCGGCCGCTTGCTCGCCGCTGTGGATGCAATTGGGAATGCCGACGCCGTGGTAGGCGTTGCCGGCCAGGGCGAAGTTTGGCAAGGATGCGGCCCGCCGTTCGATCGACTCCACAAGCTCGCAATGGCCCAAGTGATACTGGGGCATCGATGCGGGCCAGCGGGCGATGTCGCACACCACCGGGTCCGCCTTGGTACCCAATAGCGATCGCAACTCGTCCACCGCCAACTCGCGCAATTGGTCGTCGCCGAGTTGGGCCAATTCGCTCTGACAGGCCCCGCCAATAAACACGCGCACCAGGACCGCGTCGTCCGGCGCGCGGCCGGCAAATTTGACGCTGGCGAAACTTCCGGCCAGGATGCGCCGCTTTTCGACGGCCGGCACGACAAAGCCAAATCCGTCCAGCCGGTGCGAAACTTGATCGCGGCGGTAGCCCAGCGAAACGACGACCGAACCGGCATAGGGGATGCGGCGCAATGCGTCAGCCAGGCCGCCGTCCACGTCCACCAGCAGCGACGCGGCCGCGTGCGCTGGCACCGCCACGATGATCGCGTCGGCCGTGATCGACGCCGGCGACGTGCGGTCCGCTGGCAAGCGAATCTGCCATGTGCCGTCGGGCAGACGGACAACAGCCTGCACCGGCGCGTTGACTCGCACGCTGCCGTTCGGCATCCGCCGCGCGATCGCCTCGACCAGGCTTGTCAGTCCCTCGCGCGGTGCCACAAATAGCCCGTATCGCGCGCCGCTGGCCGACTCATCGGACCCCTCAGCCGCGACGTTCGGCGGCTGGCGCCGGATCGCGCGAATCAAGCTGCCGTCGCGGCGCTCCATCTCCACGAACCGCGGCAATGTGGCCAGCAGGCTCAGCTTCTCGGGATCGGCCGTATAGATTCCGCCCACCAGTGGCTGCACGATTCGCTCGAACGCTTCGCGCCCCAGCCGTCGCCGGGCAAACGCCCCCAGGCTTTCTTCCGGGCCATCGGTGCGGGGTCGCACAAAATACTCGCCCAACAAACGAAGCTTGCCCAAAGGACTGAGCACGCGCGTGGTCACCAGCGGCCACAGTCGCGTGGGAGCCATCAGCGAAAAGCCCACTGGCAGATGTCTCAACTGGCCGCGACGCACGACCATCGCCCGGCGCTGTTC
>CAZUPX010000040.1:0-2443 GCA_964622155.1 uncultured Planctomycetaceae bacterium
AGCGCCTCGAGGCCGCCGGCGATTATGAGAACCCGCGGTTCATGGAGCTATTGGTTCCGCATTACTATGTCCAGCACATCCTTCGCATGCCGCCCCAGGAGTGGCCCGATCCGGTAACGCGGGCCTTCAAGCACCTCAACACGAAGATCTACGTCTTGATGCAAGGACCGAGCGAGCTGGGCATCAGCGGCCGCCTCGCCGGCTGGGACCGGACGGGCGATCTACCGAAGATCACGGTGCCGACCTTGGTCATCGGCGCGAAGTACGACACGATGGACCCGGCGCATATGGAGAAGATGGCCAGCCAGGTGCGAAAGGGGCGTTACTTGCTGTGTCCGCAAGGAAGTCACCTGGCGATGTACGACGACCCCCAGGTGTACTTCAAGGGTCTTGTGCAGTTCATTCGCGACGTGGAGGCTGGGCGATTCTGAGCCTCACTCTTCCTTCAGCGCGTCCTTGATCAGCGCGTCCATGTCGAACTCGCCGGCTTCCATGGCATCGAACACGCTTTCGCGATTGACGCGAACGTCGTATTGATCGAGCCGCTGCAAGATCTTCTCGATCGCCTCCGGCGGATAACCGCGCTCTGAGAGCCATTGCTGGATTTCTGGTCGGTGGTCGGACATGGCTCTGCCACCTCGCCGGAAACGGAAGAATTCGAGAACAACCGAGCCCCGGCTCGCTGGCCCCGGCTACCCGGTCGCTGAAACCGCTCCATAGCTTCCAGTCTAATTCGGCGCATAAAGTTCGACAACGCCATCACCAAACCAGCACTTCTCGACCGCGCCGCTGTTGGGTCAGCGGGACATAGGTCTCCAATTCCCGCGCAGTGGCCCCCAGGCGGCGGCGCTTTGGTAGTGCGAATTCACCCACGAAGGATTCACGCGCGTTCGCCGGCGGCCGTTGACTGCCCCTGAAAATCGCTTGGGTTTTCTTTGGGACAACCCAGGACCTGCTCGACGATGAGCTGGGCAATGTACATTTCTGGAGTCAACAGGATGCTCGCAGGGCCTAGATTGATAATCTCTAGCGTTATCGCGCCCTCAAAGCCGGGGTGGATCGTGGGGGCAGTAAAATGTACCAAAAGTCCGAGCCTCGCCAAGCTGCTTTTGCCTTCAATTCTGGCAGCCAAGCAATGATCGCATCCGGGTTTAATTGGCAAATGGACGCGCTCTAGAGTTCGCCCGAGAATAAACTTGTGCGGATCGAGCTTGAATGGCTGTGATTCGGATAAAACATACTTTTTGGAATGGTCGGTGATTAGTTTCGCGATGCTTCCAGATTGCGTCGCGTCATAGCTAAACTTGCCTCCGCTCGGCACGGCAATTTCCTCCGAAAGCCGCAGGTCGACAGAATGCGTGTCATACGGGCAATGGGACCCGACTTGTGGCTCTCGCGGGGAGGGCTCCGGATCGATTACCAGCTCCCTAGAATCGAGCGCGGCGTGGAGGCGCGTATTGCACAAGATCATTGCGTTCGGCTACGTTTGACTTGCCGCGGTCGATTCGAGTTGATCGCTCCGAACAGTTACGATTGAGCCATTCGCGAACGTCCGCCCCGGCAACTTGATTAACGACAATCCCTGTCGTTCTTCTAAGACAAGCACCAACAGGCGCCCCTCACATTCAATCCCCTCTTCAATCTCGCCACACTCATGTTCAACGAAGTCACAGTTAACAAACAGGGAGAACGTACCCCCCGTGTGGTCTTGCGCGCTAATGGCAAATTCTCCAGTGAATTGGCCAGGGGAAATCATGCATTTAAGCCACGTCGTTCGCGCATCCATTGCTCGGCTCCTCCGATACTGCTCTTTAGATGGTCTCAGGGTTTCCCAACGGCGGCTGCAACCCCCACCCACGCGTTAGTGAACATGCGCTCACCATAATAGTTGACGAAGTTCGACGCGGCAAGGCCGTCCAGCTTAAAAATTGTATGGGGCGTTGCATAATTTGCGCTATGTCTAGACGCTCAAGCAAGCAGAAAGGTCATCAGCGACTTGCCTGCCAAGTTTTGGACGCGGTTGTACCGGACGCCGACCAGGCTAGCAAGAAGCCAATCCCTCAAAAGAACCCCGCCGCAGTCGCGTTGGGCAAGCTGGGGGAGTTCAATGGGGGTCAAACGACGCGCGGCCAAACCTTCGGCCACAGAAGGCTGCAAGCCCGCTGGTCGTCAACGCCGCATCACAGTCAATTTGGCAGTTTGTGCCAAAAAACTGGTTGTGGAAATGCCCAGGAAAGTTCGATGCGTCCGGGAGGCGGATGAGTTAGAGGCCCAAATCCGCGCAGGATCCAACTTGAGGCGATGGCCAATAAGGCACAGATGCTGCCTAGCAGCCCGTTGAAATTCGGGGTTTTCAGGCGGCGGGGGCGAGGCGCGGCGGCCGGTGGCAGTTTTCGAACGCGACGATTGCTCGACTTCGTAAAGCGCGCGACGCGCGCCGTAA
>CAZUPX010000041.1:0-7978 GCA_964622155.1 uncultured Planctomycetaceae bacterium
AGTTCGTGGCCGGCGACAAAGTGGTCGTAGGCTTGATCATCTTCGCCATTATCGTTGTGATCCAGTTCGTCGTCATCACCAAGGGAGCCACGCGAATCAGCGAGGTTGCTGCTCGGTTTGCCCTCGACGGTATGCCCGGCAGGCAAATGGCGATCGATGCCGACGTGAACGCGGGCCTGATCGACCAGCATGAAGCACAGCGCCGCCGGTCCGAGCTCACCCAGCAGGCGGACTTCTATGGCGCCATGGATGGTGCCAGCAAGTTCGTGCGCGGCGACGCAGTGGCCGGTGTGATAATTATTCTGATCAACATCATCGGCGGGCTGGCAATTGGCGTCGTCGAGTACCGCATGGACTTCGTCCAGGCCGCCTCGTTGTTCACACGCCTCACGATCGGCGACGGGCTGGTGAGCCAGGTACCGGCGTTCTTGATCTCATTGGCGGCTGGCTTGCTCGTGACGCGCAGCTCCACGCCTGTCAACTTGCCGATGCAGTTCATCTCGCAATTGTTCAATCGTGCCACGGCTCTGGCCATAACAGCTGGATTTTTGGGTTTGCTGGCCTTAACGGGTTTGCCCACGCTTCCGCTGTTGGGCATCGGTGGATGCTGTGTCGCGATGGCGATGATCCTGACCCGCCGACAACGCGAGGCCGACGAGGCAAAGCACGACGAGGCGGCCGCGAAGGCCAGGCAGGCACCGGCGCCTCGCGTCGAGGAATACCTTACTGTCGAGGCGATGGAGGTCGAGATCGGCGTGTCGCTGATCCGCCTGGCCGACCCGCAGCGCGGCGGCGATTTGTTGGAACGAATTTCACGGGTGCGTCAGAACGTGGCCGTCGAGATGGGGCTAATCATGCCCAAGGTCCGCATTCGTGACAATCTGCGCTTGGATCAGAACCAATATCGGTTCAAGCTCGCGGACATTCCCGTGGCCGAAGGCAAGATATACCCTGGAATGTTGCTGGCGGCCGAATCGAGCGAGACCACTGGCAAGGTGAGCGGGTTGGCGACGCGCGAGCCGGTGCTTGGCACCCCGGCGACGTGGATCGACTCCGCGGACCGCGAGGAAGCTGAACAGTTTGGATATACGGTCGTCGAGCCGGTCGGCGTCCTGACCGCGCATCTGACCGAAGTTGTGCGGGCGCACGCCGACGAGATTCTCAGCCGCGACGCGACCAGGCACTTGATTGACGAATTGAAAAAATCTTCACCCGCGGTGGTCGAAGACCTGATTCCCGGCCAGATGAAGCTGGTCGACGTGCAGCGGATTCTGCAGTTACTGTTGCGCGAGCAGGTCTCGATTCGCAACTTGAGTGCGATCCTGGAAACGCTTGGCGAACACGCGTCGCGCACCAATGATCCGGCCGTGCTGGTGGAACACGTGCGACGTCGCTTGGCGCGGGCCATTTCGGGCCGCTATCGCGACAAAGACAACCGGCTGCTGGTGGTCACCCTCGATTCCGGACTCGAAGATCGGATTCGATCGGCTGTGGAGCAGGCGGACCGCGCGGCGGTTGTGGCGATGTCCCCGTCGGCCGTCGAGTCGCTCTGTCACCTGATCGGCGAGGAAATCGAAAAGCTGACTTCCGTGGGCCGGCCTCCGGTCGTGCTGGTCGGCCCGGAAATTCGCGCGCGAGTGAAACAATTGACCGCGGCACGGCTGCCACGGCTGGCCGTCTTGTCGTACGACGAGATTACTCGAGACACCCAGGTTGAGAGTGTATCGCTGGCGGGCGAGCTGCAACCAGTTGGCTGAATGCCCTTCCAAGCTGGTGGCCTTGTCCCATTGACTGACACACGTCAAGCATATCCGACCGATTGGTGTTATGAAGGTCACCGACATACGAACCTATCGAGCCAAAACCGTTCAAGAGGCGCTGGCAATGGTCAAGCGCGACTTGGGGTCGCAAGCTTCGGTTCTGCAAACGCGCGAAGTGCGCGGCGGCGGATTGCTGCGCTGGTTGAGCACCGAGCGAATGGTTGAGGTCACGGCGTCGGCCGACATTTCAGTTCCCAGCCGACTGCCAAAGCGCGTGCATCCGGCGGAGCCGGGCCCGACTCCAAGACGTCACGCGACAATTGCCGCGACACCGCTGCGATATCGGACTTTCGCGCCGATTTCGGCGGCCAAGATCGCCACCGGCCTCGATTTGCTGGACCACATCAATCAGTTGTCGGCCAAGACCGGCCACCACGACTATCGCGACGGCGACACTATCACGCCCGATAGAAGCGAAACCCTGTTTCGCCTGTTTGCTGAATTGATCGAAGCCGACGTCAGCGAGGAACTTGCTCGCCAATGTGTCGATCGGCTCCGCCGCGAGTCGTTCGATGACCCAACGCTCGATGCATCTCGCATGAAAGACCGATTGGCCACGATGATCGAACAGGAGCTGCCGATCGCCGGGCCGATTCACCTGACTGAGGGGCGTCGGCACCTGGTGGCCCTGGTTGGGCCGACCGGAGTGGGGAAGACCACGACTATTGCAAAGCTGGCGGCCAATTTCCGGCTCCGTGACAAGCGACGCGTCGGGTTGATCACCGTCGACACTTATCGCATCGCGGCCGTGGAGCAGTTGCGCACCTACGCCGACATTATCGATCTGCCAATGGAGATCGTCGCTACGCCGAGCGAGATGCATCAGGCGGTCGCGCGCATGGCAGACCTGGAGTTGGTCCTGATGGATACGGCCGGGCGCAGCCCGTGCGACGAAGTGCAGATGCAGGAACTGAAAAGCATGCTGGCCGAGGCCGCGCCCGACGAAGTCCACCTTGTGCTTTCCAGTGTCGCCAGTGCCAAGAGCCTGGCGAAGACGGCCGAACAGCTCTCGGGGGTGGGCACGACGGCGCTAGTGCTCACCAAGCTCGACGAGGCAGCCTCACTGGGCAGCCTACTGGGACTAGTGCGTTCGTGCCGTTTGCCTCTGAGCTACTTGACACACGGCCAAAACGTGCCGGACGACATTGCGCCCGCCGACGGCGCTCGCTTGGCGCGTATGATTCTGGGAATGGAGACAATCCGCGGGAAGCGGGCGTCCTAAGACGATCGCGAAGTCGATATGACACACGACCAGGCTGATGAACTGCGACAATTAGTACGCCAGCGGGCGTGCCGCCCGACGGTCAATGGACCCGGTGCGCCGCTAATTGTTGTAGGTGGCGGAAAGGGTGGCGTTGGTACCACGACCACTGCGGTCAACCTGGCCGTGGCGCTGGCGCGGCAAGGGCGACGCGCCGTGTTTGTCGACGCCGATCTGGATCACGGAGGCAACGCAAACTTTGGTCATGGTCAAGCCGGTGGTTCGATTCTCGACGTGCTTGCCGGACGGAATACCGTGCACGAAGTGCTTGAGCGCGGGCCGTCTGGCATTCAGGTCATCGCGGGGCGCTGGGCTTCGGGCCACCTCAGCGAGCCTTCAATGCGGGCTCATGAGCGTTTCATCGTCGACCTGAAGGACTTGGCGCCGCACGCCGACGTAGTCGTCCTCGATGGCGGGAGCAGCCGGAATCAATTCGCCCGTCGAATGTGGCAATCTGCCGGCGCCGTGCTGGTAGTCACCACCAGCGAACAACTTTCGATTATGGACGCCTATGCAGCCATCAAAGCGATGACCGATAGCGACCGAGCGATACCGCGTCATGTTGTGGTCAACCGCGAAGGGGAAGCCGCGGTGGCCGCTGACGTTCAATCGCGGATCGTCGCCGCCTGCGATCGGTTCCTGGGTTTGCGAGTGCACGCGGCCGGCAACGTGGCCCGCTGCGACACATCTGACTGCGGCGACGGCGTGTTGGTGTATCCGCAGCGCTGTGAAAGCGCGCGAGCCTTGGACCGCCTGGCCGACACGCTGTGGGCCCACATTCAACCGGGAAGCCAGCGCGATGGCGCCACGCGCCGCGCACGTTCTGCGTGACGCTAGCAAAACCGCCCGGCGACGCACGGAATTCGATTGACGACGGACAAATGACTTAAATCCGGAACCAAATCTGGTCGATGATGTAGGACAACCCTGAGAGCCGCGCTCGCTGTCAACCTGTGCGGATTAGGCGAAGCTTGAGGCCGCTGCGAAGGATTCGCGCTGCCTCGAAACGGCAGCTCTCAGCAATCGCGAACGACAAAACAAACGCCGTAGAAGAACACGGAGGTTCGAATGGCGATGACGACTTTGGCGCCCGAAGACGTGGCGCAAATCTGGCAGACTTTCAAAGCCGATCCCAACAACCAGGACCTGCGCAATCGCCTGGTCGAAATGTACTTGCCGTTGGTGAAGTACAACGGCGAGCGTATCTGGTCGCGACTGCCCGAGGGAGTCGAGCTGGACGACCTGATTTCGGCGGGCGTCTTCGGCCTGATGGACGCCATCGACGCCTTCGACCTTTCGCGAGGCGTGAAGTTCGAGACGTATTGCGTGCCGCGAATCCGAGGCGCGATGTTGGACGAGCTGCGCACGATGGACTGGGTACCGCGGCTGGTGCGCTCGAAGGCGAGCAAGCTCAACGAGGGCATCAAGACGCTGGAAGCCCGTCTGGGCCGCACGCCCAGCGTGGCCGAGTTGGGCGAACAAATGGGCATTTCCGTGCCCGAGCTTGAGAAGATGGTTCTCGAGGCCAACGCCGTCAACCTCATCAGTCTCAACAAGAAGTGGTACGAGACCGACAGCTACAAAGACGTCCGCGAGATCGACATTCTCGAGGACAAAAAGGGCGAAGACCCCACGCGCCGCATTCAGAAAAACGATCTGATGCGCCTGGTGACCAAGGGTCTGAATCGCAACGAGCGGCTGATCATCATCCTGTATTACTACGAAGAGTTGACGATGAAGGAGATCGGCGCCACGTTGGACCTCTCCGAAAGCCGCGTCAGCCAGATGCACAGCTCGATCGTGCAGCGCCTGCAAAGCCAGCTCCAGCGTCGCAGGCCGGAGTTCGGGACGTAGGGAGTGCCTTGAATCAACGCGGCTGTCGCTACGTCAATGTGCCTGCTCGCCCTGTCGTGCTATAATGACATGGTATCGACAAGAGTGATATCTCCAGGGCACATTGATGATCCAGAAACTGAGCAAGCATGGCGATGGTCTCGCTCTGGTCATCGATCCGTCGATTCTGCAGCAGCTCGGAATCGACGAGACGACGCCGTTGGAGATCTCGACCGACGGTCGGGCTCTCGTCGTTTTGCCAGCTCAGGACGAGGAGCGGCGCAAACGATTTGACGAGGCGTTGGCCGAGGGTAATCGGCGTTATGAGAAGACCCTGAAACGTCTCTCGGAATGAATCCGTGTCGCCGGTCTTTCTGACTCTCGACGAGACGGTCGCCATTCACGACGACCAAGTCAGACGCTTCGGCGGAGCGACTGGCGTGCGAGACCCGGGATTGCTGCAATCCGCGATTGCCATGCCGGCTGCAAGTTTCAGCGGCAAATTCCTGCACTCGGACGTGTACGAGATGGCGGCTGCGTACGTATTTCACATTGTCTGCAATCATCCCTTCCTCGACGGCAATAAACGGACGGGCGCACTGGCCGCATACGTGTTCCTTGAAGTAAATGGCTTGATCCTGACAGCCGACCAAGACGACTACACCGAGCTTGTCCTTTCGGTGGCACGTGGCGAAACGACCAAGGCGAGTATTGCCAACTTCTTTCGCGCCAACGTCGAACCGATCTGATTCCGGCCAATCGATCTAAACTCGCCAGCTTTCGGGCGCTGTGGTATAAGTCTGGCACCCGGCGCGTGACCCGCGACGCCCGCTCGGCGTCAAAATTGGACGACGGATTCGCTTTCTGTCCGCGCCTCGCGAGACCATTGATGGCTCAAAGCTCCGCCGCGCCCCCGATCGTCAAGAACAAGCGCAGCGAGATCATCGCCTGGTGCATGTACGATTGGGCCAATAGCGCCTACTCGACCATCTACATCACCTTGTTGGTCTTGTACTTGCAAGGCGCGGTGCTCGAGGGAGACGAGGGCTTGACGGTCTGGGGTTGGGGCATCGGCATCACGACGCTGTGCTGCGCGATCCTGTCGCCGATTCTGGGAGCGATCGCCGACGCGCACGCCAACAAGCGCACCTGGCTGGCCATTACGACCATGCTGGGGGCGGGCGCTTCGGCCTTGATGTTCTTTGGCACGCCCGAGCGCCCCTGGTTTTTCGTGGCCATGTTCTTGATCGCCAATCTGAACTACGAGCTGGTGCAAAGTTTTTACAACGCATTCCTGCCGGAGATCGCCGACGACCGGCGGATGAGCGAGGTCTCCGCCTGGGGATATGGCACCGGCTACGTGGGCGGCGGGTTGATGCTCGTCATCGCGCTAGTGATCGTCAAGTTCGGCGAGTCCTGGGGGCTGCCCACCGAAAACTACTTCCTGCCGCGCTTGTGCCTGCTTGTGATGGGTCTCTGGTGGGCCGTGTTCAGCTTGCCGATCCTGCTGGTCGTACGCGACAAGTCGCAACCTCGAATCGAACGAGCATCACTCGTGACGACGGCGCTTACCGGCTTGAAAGAAGTCAAGCGCACGCTGGGGCACATTCGCCGCTACCGCATGCTGGCGATCTTCCTGGTTGGCTTTTTGATCTTCAATGACGGGGTCATGACTGTCATCTCGCAGGCTTCGGTCTATGCGAAGAACAAGTTCCAGATGGACGACGAGGCCTTGATTCCGGTCTTCTTGATGATTCAGTTCGTCGCATTGCCCGGCGCCATCTTTCTGGGCTGGTTTGCCAACAAAATCGGTCAGAAGAACGCGCTGCACATCTGCCTGGCAGTGTGGGTCGGCGTCTTGTTCAGCGGTTTTCTCATTCAGGAAGTGTGGCAGTTCTGGATCATGGCGGCGGTGACGGCGCTAGTCATGGGCGGGACCCAATCGGTCAGCCGCACGATCATGGGGCTCATGACGCCCGAGTCGCGGACCGGCGAATTCTTTGGATTCTTCAATCTCTCGGGCAAGGCCTTCAGCATGCTGGGGCCGATCATGTTCACCGAGATCCTCAAGCGCACCGGCAGCGCCAATTGGGCCATCTTGAGCCTGCTGGTGTTCTTTGTCGTCGGCTGGGCGATCATCGCGCCCCTGAACATCGCGCGCGGCCAGCGCGACGCGCGCGAGGGGTTGGACGCGGCGACTTAAACTCGTTCGCGGGTAGTGGTGCAGTTTGAGGAGGGTGCCACTGGCTTTGCCAGTGCTATGCGTTCTTGGGCAGGCCGTAAGGCACACTGGCGGAGCCAGTGGCACACGATCGATCGACTTCACGCGAAACTCACCCACTCGTTCACGCCGCATCTGGCCCGTGACCGGCAGCCGTTATAAACTGGAAGTTCCGGCCAACACCCCTTCTATGTCCCTGTGGATACCATCTCTCATGTTGGGTGCTACGTTAGGCATCGATCAGTACGTCGAGCGGCTGCAAAACGAGTTGGCACGCGTCGATCCGAAAGAAATCCAAGCCTGGGCCGATCTGATTCACGAGGCTTGGGAAAACGAGAAGTTCGTGTTCATCTTCGGCAACGGCGGATCGGGCACCACGGCCAGCCACTTTAGCGAAGACCTCGGCAAGAGCACGCTCCACCCGCACCATCTCAAGGACGAATCCCGCAAGCGGCTCAAAGTCCTCAGCCTCACCGACAACTTGGGCTGGATCATGGCGGTGGGCAACGACGTGGGCTACGACCAGATCTTCGTGCAACAACTGATGAACTACGGAAGCGCCGGCGATCTGGCCATCGCCATCAGCGGCTCCGGCAATAGCCCCAACGTGCTCGCGGCCATCGACTGGGCGAATCGCCACGGACTCAAATCGTTCGGACTCACCGGCTACGATGGCGGCAAGCTGCGAAAAATGGCCCACGCCGGACTGCACGTCCCGCTCGACGACATGGGCATGGTCGAGAGCATTCACCTGTGCCTGTTCCACTGGGTCCTCAACGACGTCTTTGCCCGCATCAACCGGGAAGGAAGACATGCGTGAACCAGGGGTCGGGGGCCAGGGGC
>CAZUPX010000042.1:0-3614 GCA_964622155.1 uncultured Planctomycetaceae bacterium
TAGCTTTCTTGACTACCGTGGCTTGCGGTTATTGATGCGGCGGGCGGCTTGCTTGAGGAAGTCGTCGAGGTCCTCTCGGCGAAAGAGCCGATACCCATTCGCCGGGTTCCGCGACACGGGGAGCTTGCCATCCTCGGCCCACGCGCGCACGGTCCCTTGCGAGACACCGAGTATTTCCGCAGCTTCCGCCACCTTGACGTACTCGTTCAGCTTGGTCATGGAGCGACATCCATCTCGGAAGAAGTGAAATGATGACGCCCGAGTCTACCAAACTCTACAGCAGGTGGAACAAGCCACGCGAATATCCGCGCGAAGCCCGACGCTGCCTTCAAAATAGAGGATGGAAGAACGTCGACGGGTTGGAACTCTATCTGCCGGCGGACCCTTGCAGCGGCCCGCCGCGCGGCATCCTTTAGGGGCGATGGGGCCAAGAAGAGGGTTGTGAAACCTCCCTCGCGCGGCTATAACTATACAAATTGGCCTGAACTCGACGTTTAACTAACATAGCCGAAGCGCGGTTAGAAGCACCTTACCCCCTGAAGGAGCGACAATGCGGAGTTCAAGTGACGGTGTGTTGGAGATCTTCAATGAGAGCATCCCGCGTAGGTTTAAGGAAGGCGTACTTCGGCTGCTATTCAATGCATATCGAATCTCCCGCGCAGAATGCCATAGTCGCTTCGAACCGCAAGAAGCGGCCAATCTCTGGCCGTTCTACCGGCGCGAAGTCATCGAACAAGAGATGCGGACATTGGCTAAGCAGTTTCGCGGCATGACTGGGGCGGCCGTGCGCGATCCTTCGGTCACGTGGTGGTATCACACGCGAATTGTGTCGGGGCAGACCACCTTCACACAGAATGCTGTCACGCATCCCCAGGAAGTCGTCCGGCCAGCCTATTTCCGACAGGCGTATGCAGTCACGAACAGGCAGAAGTATCTGTCCAAAGACCTCGCGCCTGATGACCTGCCTGACGATTGGCTGCTGTATTCCATACTGATCCACGGCAGATCACCCCAAATACCGCATGGCTTGGGATTCGCGCACTTTGTTTTCCCACGGCCCGATCTTGAGGAATACTACACACCTCGAATTGACCTATTTTCGGAATTTCCTCAAATTGTGGCGGCCAACATGCCTCAGCAAAGTGCCGGCGAAGACGACGGTCCGAACCCAGAACTCAACGAACAAGAGGACATTGGATGAAAGCAGGCACGCCCGGCTTCAATGGATTGAGATTGCGGGAAGCGCGCGAAGCGAGAGGACTAACTGCTGTGGCACTGGCTGACTTGATCGGAGTCACGCGAGGTGCAGTTTCACAATACGAAACCGATCGGCAGTCGCCAGCACCGCAAACGATGTCACAGATCAGCCGTACGCTCAATCTGCCCGTACACTTCTTTTTGCGGCCGCTCGTGCCCAAAGAACCCGCAATGCGGTTCTGGCGTTGCATGAATTCTGCAACGAAAGCGGCGAGGGTTCGCGCTGGCCGACGGCACGATTGGCTGCGGGAGATAGTCTTCTTTCTCCGTCGGTACATCAATTTTCCGTTGGTATCCTTTCCAGCGCTGGGAATCGGAGACGACCCGACGCGAATTGACGAATCGCAGATTGAGGAGTTCGCCGTCGAATCTCGTCGATTTTGGGCGATCAACGACGACGAACCGATCGCGAATATGGTGTGGCTACTCGAAAGCAAGGGAGCCATTGTTTGCCGCTGCGAACTTGAGGCTGCAACCTTAGATGCGTTCTCCGAGTGGGACGCATCAGGCGGACGACCGTATATTGTGCTGGGTTCTGACAAGCAATCTGCTGCGCGGTCGAGATTCGACGCAGCACACGAACTTGCACACGTGGTGCTGCACAAGGACATCAAGGGCGCCGACCTGGGACGCCCTGGCTCGTTCAAGCTCATCGAGGATCAGGCTCATCGCTTCGCACTTGCATTTCTTCTTCCTGCAGCGCCATTCTCAGAGGAGTTCTATGCACCATCCCTCGATGCGCTACGTTCGATGAAGGAACGATGGGGCGTTTCGATCGCTGCCATGATCATCAGGGCGCGGCAACTTGGCCTGGTATCGGAATCCCAAGAGCGAAATCTTTGGATCAACATGGGGAGGAGGAAATGGCGCACGCGGGAGCCACTTGATGACAAAATGCCAGTTGAACAACCACGGTTTTTACGAAAGTGTATCGACCTCTTAATCAAGAGAGGAATCACTGCGCCCAACGAACTTGTCGCGCAGCTCGGGTTATCTGGCGCTGACGTCGAGAAACTGACTGGCCTCCCTAGCGGATACCTTTTGTCGGCCGAACCAGAGGTGCGCTTGCTGGGCGACAGAGAAAGCGCCGACGACGCCGGTGGAGACATACTCCGATTTCCGACGGCATCATGAGAAGGGCAGGACTCTAGCTACAAAGCAGGCGGCTTGAATTCTGCACAAGTGCCGCACGACGCTATGCTCTCGACTCTGTCATCCAATTGGCACTCACGGTGGATCGCACAGGCGAAGATCTTGATGCGGGTGCCGCCACCGCACGTTTCGCAAGGCTCTTGGCGGAGCTCGGGGCCGCGGTGAATGCAGGCGAGGAGTTGGTCCAGCGAGATTCGCGAGACGTCTTCAGGACGCGGACTTCGGCCGATGGGCAGGCCTTGGCGCACGGCGATCACAGGGTGAATGGCTGGGTTACAGTCGTGCTCGAGGTGGCCGGGGAATTCGTCCGCGTAGGTTGTGCTGAAGCCGCAGTAGTTGCAGATGGCGGCCTTGGTATCGGGGAACCACTGCCAGGACGTGGACACGGCTATAGGCTCCAGGTCAGGGTGAGGTTGCCGGAGCCGTAGTTGCCGGTGGCGAGGAAGGTGTTGATTCGCCAGACGCCGGAGATGAGCTGGAGCTTGGCGACCTCGACGACGCCGTAGCTGCCGGCGGAGCGGGTCGCTCCGGTTCGGTTCACGGTCAGTGTGTTCGTACCGGTTACGAGGTACGACGAGGGGTAGGACTGGGTGACAAGGTCGCCGCTGCAGTCACCGAGGGCGCCGCAGTTCTGTTGGTTCGATGACTTGGGCGAAGCGCAGGTGTCTTCGTTGGAGGCGCCGGTCGCGGGATAGACGCCGGCCGGATAGTTCGTGCCACCACAGAAGCCGCCGACCTGCGTGCCGCAGCAGCGGAACTTGACGCCTCCCGTGGTTTGCAGACTGCAGTAGGCCGGCAACGGGCTGATGTTCACATAGTAGCCGCCGCCGCACTGGCCATCGGCGTGAACGGTCGGGCGTGTGAGGGTGTGGCCGTTGAGCACGGCGTCGTGGATCTCATCGGACCACTTGTTGAAGTTGCAGACGTTGATCGCGACGAATGGCCCACAGCAGCACTTGGGATCGGTCGTCAGGGCCGGGCTCGACGTCTTGCGGAGCAGCTTGTTCGTGTTGGACTTTCGCTTGAGGGCGACCATCTAGCAGATCTCGATTCCGATGATGTCGCTGTCCGCCGAATCGTCGGGCTTCGGGAACGACTTAATCGTGCGCTTGGTCTGCTGTAACTTGGTCGGGTTGCCTCCGCTGTCCGTCTTGACGTTGATGTCGACCGCCACGTCCTGCAGTTCGACAATGTTCTCCGGATTG
>CAZUPX010000043.1:0-5671 GCA_964622155.1 uncultured Planctomycetaceae bacterium
CGCCGCGCTCGAAGGAATCGCCATCCTGGCCGCCAACTTTTCGCCGGACGACAAGCAGTTGGCCGCGTTTACGCACAACTCGGCACTCCAAGAGGCACTGTTGAAGGCAGCCAGCGATTCCGACCCGCGGACGCGCAGCGCCGCCGCCGTGGCCATGGGCGTGATCGGCGGCCAGAAGAATTTGGAAAAGCTGCTCGGCATGTTGGACGACGCCCATCCCGACGTGCGCTATAACGCCGCCACGCGGCTGGCGCATCACGGCGACGCGGCGGCGGTCCCAGTGCTGGTCGAGATGCTCGATCCCGACGAGATGGCCGGAGTCGAAGCCGAGAAGGAAGAGGGCATGCGGCCGCAGAAACGGGCCGTGATCGTCATCAACGCGCTGCGCGCCAGTGCGCAATTGGCCGAGCGCAACGCGGACGCCGATCTGGCGCCGCTCAAGACGGCCATTGAAAAACTGCTGGCCAGCAAGCCGGCCAGCGAACTCCGCGTCGAGGCCACCGCCGCGCAGCGGCAACTCAACCAGCGCGCCGCGAAAGCCGCTCCGTGAGCGGCTCACATCGACTCTTCCGGTTATGCCGGTTATCGCAGTTGGGATGACTGTCTCGGCGCGCGCAGGGCGGTATCGACAGTCGCCGGACCCAACCGGCGTCGCTTCGGACCCACAGTGCTGGCAGCGAGTGGAAAAGCTTGACGGTTGGGCAATTATGATAGCATAAGATGCTTTCAGACAACGCTTTGCAAGCTTTCTGCGCTGGCGGCGCTCGGCTGGAAAATTGCGGAAACTTCAGAAAATTTTCCCCGCCGCAAGTCATTCCGCGAGCGATACTTTTTGCGGAGAAAATGGGCGCGCGCCAACAATTTGATTGCGGAGATCGGAATTGTCCGCCACACTCCAAGGTAAGCGTCCGCAGTCGGAATCGGCCGCGCCGGGGCGCTAGAACTTTAGAAAAACTCGCCCCTATAATGACATCTGGATCGGCTCAAACCTCATCGAGGACTCTGGGTATGTTCGCGAAAGCTTGTGCGTTTCTGAGTGTCTCGGCCGTGGCCGCTTGTGCCAGTGCTCAAGAGTATCGACTGGTCTTGCAGACCGTCTATGAGCAGCACCAGGTGACCGCCTACAAGATCGAGAACGAGATTGTCTACGAAGAGCAGAAGCAGACCACGTATCGCCCGGTGTTCGAGACCGAAGTTCGCGAGCGGCGCTTCACGGTGGCTCGCCCGGTGACTGAGACCAGCGAGCGCGAAGAGCGCTATCGCGTGCAGCGTCCGGTTTGGGAAACGCAGATGCGCGATTCGAGCTACGACGTGGTGCGCACGGTGGCCGAGACGGCCGAGCGTGAAGAGCGCTGCATGGTCGCCCGCCAAGTGGTTGAGACCCAGGAGCGCGAAGAGCGCTACATGGTGCAGCGACAGGTTGTGGAGATGGCCGAGCGCGAAGAAGCATCGACCGTGTGCGAGCCTGTCACCACTTATCAAACGAATTACGTCGACCAGGGCACGTTCGTCGATCAGCAGACGGTCACGCCCGGCCCGACCCATACGCGGCTTCGCTGGCTGAAGGCCGGCGCCATCGTCGACCCCGCGACCGGCGCATCGGCGTGGCAGCGCGGCGGTCTGGCCTGGGTGCCGGAGCAATGTCCGGGCACGGTCACCGTGGCTCGCGTCTGGCAGCCAAACGTTGTCGCTCAACAAGTGCCGCAGACCAGCTATGTGCAGCGCGTCGTGACCCGCAGGGTTCCGGTGCAGGTCTGCCGCATGGTGCAAGAAGAGCAGGTGCGCAAGGTTCCGGTGCAGGTTTGCCGCATGGTGCAGGAAGAACAGGTGCGTAGAACGCCGGTGACCACCTATAAGCAAGTCGTCGAGCGCGTGCAGCAGCAGACACCGGTGCAGGTGTGCAAGATGGTGGAGGAAGAGGTCGTGCGGCGCGTGCCGGTGACGACCTGCCGGATGGTGACCGAGGAGAAGGTCGAGCAGATTCCGGTGCAGGTGTGCAAGATGGTGGCCGTCGAGCAGACGGTCCGCGTGCCGCACGTCGTCGAAAAGCGCGTGCCGGTGGTGTATACGCAAATGGTGCCGCGTACTGTCTGCACTCGGGTGCCGATCAATCCGTGCGATCCGTGCGGCGGCCCGGCCGTGGTCGTCGCTCCGCCGACGGTCGTCCTACCCGCGCCAAGCGTCGCTGTACCCGCGCCAAGCATTGCCCTGCCGGCGCCTGGTGCGGCCCTTCAGCCCGCGGCGCCGACTCCGGCCAAACCGAATGGCGGCGATCAAGGCGCCAGCGGCACGGGCGAGCGTACCCAGCAGCCGAGCTTGAAACCGACCGAGCGACCGGAAGACAAGGTTGGCCCCGAGGCCGAAGACAAGTCGCTCGAGCTTCCGCCCGAGTTGCCCAGCGACATTCCCAGCGAACCCAAGAAGAGCAGCGAGACCTGATCGCGACTAGTTATTACGTAGCCAGCGCCAGGGGCGTGGACCTGAAAGGGTCTGCGCCCCTTTTCGTTGTTCGCGAGCGCGTCGGCCGAACTGTCGCGCCGACGCGAGTCGAGGCGGCCATCGGCTTAGCGTGGATCGCGGAGCCCCTTCCATGTAAAGTACACGCCCGAGAGGCCAACAAACGCGCCAACCAGAGCACAATAAATCTGGTCCGTCGGGCGGGCCAGGAACGCCAGCAGGACAAACGGCGGAACGGCCATGATGCCGAGAAGCCCGAACAGAAGCTGCCTGCAGCGGATCAATTGCCGGAAGTCTTCTCTCATGGTCTTCGGAACCAGCGGCGTTTAGGTTTGGGGGTCATGGCCAAGGATTTCCAACACGCACGGTCGCACTGCGTTCGGGTCAGGCAACAGTTGGGGATTGGTGTGCGCCAAGGCCAGCAGCAAGTGTTCAGTCCCGACGTAATGGTGGCCCAGCAAACGTGCCTGTTCGTGGGCCTCGGTGATCACAACTCTGAGGCTCTCTGATGCACCAATCATTCGATCCGCATCAGAAATAGCCTTCGGTGCTTGTTTTTTCAAATAGCCCGTTTCCGCCAGCACGACATCGGAGATTCCACCCATGTGGGCCAAAGCGTCAAGAATATCTTGGGGCTCTATCTCCTGATGCCCGGCTTCGTGGCTAAACGCTGCGGATAGTCGCACGACTTTCCGAGTGCGGTCGGTCAAGCGGCTAAGCAGCCCATCGTCTTCGTTCATCCCGGCATTGTAGCACGCGAGACCCTTTCGGATCACCGGGATCGGCAGTCCCGGCGCGCCGGGACTGGCCCACGTGGGTGAGTCTCTGATGAGACTCACGGGCATAACGTGCAATCGATCCGAGCGACAACAAGTCGGCAGGCGCGAGTTATCCCGGTCCCAGCAGCTTGCGGTCAAGCTACACCTTTTTTTCGTACAGGAATCCAAAGTCGGGCATGTGGGTGCCCTGACGGTGCAACAGACGATTGATGAAGGCAATCAGCTCGCCCTGCTCGTACTTCGCGGCCCACCCCTCGGGGAACGACTCCAGGTACCGCTCCCGAAAGTACTGTTCGCTTCCGGCCAGTTCCTCCGGCGAAAGGTCGATGTCGAGAGCCCGGTACGCGTCTCTGAGCTTCGCCAATACGCGATCGATGGCTTTTTGGCGATAGAATTGGTCCGCTTCGCTCATCCCGACATTGTACCATCGGGCAATTTGAGCAAATCGTCGCGCCGCGCTGGCGGCCCTTTTTCATGCGCTGGTAGAATGGCGTGGATGGACGGCAAGCTTGAAGTTCTCGACGTGACGTACTACGAAATTCCCAATTGGATCGTAGCTGCCGTCGCCCTGTCCGTGCTCAGTCTCGCGGCCCTGTGGGCGTGGTGGCGCAAGAGCCGCTAAGCGCTTTTCACTTGACCGGCCCTCAAACTGGACCACTACCAATAAGCATGGTTAATTGACAGCCTCACGCCCGTTTGCCAGACTATCGAGCCGCGCACGAACATCGAATCACGAAATGCAATTTCAAAACCCCGTAGCCGGGATCAGAGACCCCGGCCGGCCTCACTGAGACCGGGTACAATACGAAGGCCGGCCTCACAGAGGCCAGCTACAGCCGCGCACCAACAACGAATCACCAATCACTAATCACCACCACCTCCCCCTGGACGGAACCGGGCACGTGACCACCGTATCTGAAAACTCTGAAACGTCCGCCGGGGAATCGACGCTGGCCGGCCAACGGGTGGTACTGGTCGGGCGGCTGGCGGGCATGCCCAAGCGCGAGGCGCAACAGCTTGTGCGCCGCCACGGCGGCACCGTGCTGGAAAAGCCCGACGCCACCGCGACGCTGTTGATCGTGGGCGAAGCGGAGCTGCCGCTGGTCGATGGCGCGTTCGAGCAAGCGCTCGACGGGCCGGTGCGCGAGGCGGTCGATCGCGGCACGCTGTCGATCATCGGCGAGGCGCAACTCTGGCAGCGGCTGGGGCTGGTCGAGCCGCAGCAGCACGTGCATTGCCTCTACACGCCGGCCATGCTGGCCAAACTGCTGCGGGTCGAGGTGTCCGCCATCCGCCGCTGGCAGCGACGCGGGTGGATCGTGCCGGCGCGCGAGGTGCGGCGGCTGCCGTACTTCGATTTTCAGGAGGTCGCCACCGCGCGGCGCCTGACCGAGCTATTGGCCGCCGGCATGTCGCCCGCCGAGATCGAAAAAAAACTGGCGGCCCTGGCCCGTTACCTGCCCGACGTAAAGCGGCCGCTGGCGCAACTGTCGATCATCGTCGAAGGCAAGCAGTTGTTGGTCCGTCAGGGTGACGAGCTGCTGGAACCCGGCGGGCAGTTGCGGTTCGACTTCCGCGCTCGACGCGAAGCGGCCGAAGGTCAGGCCGACACCGCGACGGGAACGAGCCCCGACCGCGATTCCGACATTCTGTCGCTGACCAATTCGCCGTCGAGCGTCGCGCCCACCCACACGCCCGGCGAGATGGTGCAGTTGGCCGGGCAGTTGGAAGACGAAGGGCAGCTGGACGCCGCGGCCGAGACGTATCGCGCGGCGATGGCCGCCGCCGGACCCAGCGCCGAGCTGTGCTTCCTGTTGGCCGAGTTGCTCTATCAGACGCACGATCTGCCGGCCGCTCGCGAGCGTTATTACATGGCCATCGAGCTGGATGAGGACTATGTCGAAGCCCGGGCCAATTTGGGCTGCGTGCTGGCCGAGCTTGGCGACCGCGAGCTGGCCGTGTCGGCTTTTCAGGGCGCGCTGGCCTATCACGACGACTATCCCGACGTGCACTATCACCTGGGCCGCCTGATGGACGAGATGGACCAAGCCACCGAAGCCACATTGCACTGGCGGGCTTTTTTGCAGCTTTCGCCCAACAGCCCGTGGGCCGACGAGGCGCGCGAACGTCTCGGCAAGTAAGGGCGATCCGCCGAAAAACGCCGCGGCCGCCTTTTTCTGTTGACACGGTCCCTCCGCCACAGTGGGGCGGGCTCCTTGCAAAAATGGGTAGATTACGTATCCTTCAGTCTTGCGCTCCACAGGAACTCTCAGTCGCAGCAGGCGGAATTTCGGAGCCGAAGACCGCATGGAACGCGGCGGCGTCTTTTCCCGCGCGAGGCTTTCGCCGACGCGTGTATACGCATGAGCGATGTCTTATTTCAGTATCACAAGGTCAATCCGACGACCTGGGTCTATCTCTCGTCGCTGCTGATG
>CAZUPX010000044.1:0-3656 GCA_964622155.1 uncultured Planctomycetaceae bacterium
CGACCGCCCATTGACGGCAGCGGCTCTCGCCGATTATCGGAAAAGTGACCCGCAGAAACTAACAGAATTACTTCTGCTTGCCGACAATGACCGGGAGTTCTTGACGCTGTTGCAGGCGCTTCGTCCCCACCACAAATCGACAACTGAAGAGCTAAGAAAGCTACTGAGTCAATCTGCACCTTTTATCAGACCTAGGTTTTCTTCGCAGGTGGAGAAGCTGCTGCCTAAACCGACAACTGAGGTCACACCGGAAAGCATAGACGCCTTCTGGAAAAAGCAGGCCAACGCCGCCGTTTGTCTATTGGGGTTGGGAGAGCTAGAAGCAGTCTGGCCGTTGCTCAAACAGACTCCGAATCCATCGCTGCGGAGCTTCATCATCGACCGACTGGCTCGCCTGGGTGCAAGTTTCAAAACCCTGGCTGACCATCTGGATAAGGAAACGGACCCTTCCATTCAGCAATGTCTGATTCTGGCCTTGGGTAACTTCGACGCAGGTAAGATGTCCAATGAGCAGCGCCAGAGCATGGTAGAGCGGCTGGTGAATCTGTATGGCACGAATTCCGACCCTGGTATTCATTCAGCAGCGGCGTGGGCACTGCGGCAATGGCAAGAGCAGGAGACCGTGAAACGGCTCGACACTGAGCTGCGGAGTGCTTCATCCCCCGGCAAACGAAACTGGTTCATCAATTCGCAAGGGCAAACCTTCGTCGTGGTGGACGGCCCGGTGGACTTTATGATGGGGGAAGCACCCCAAAAGAAGGTAACGCTAGACCATCGGTTTGCGATTGCCGCCCACGAAGTGACCATAGCGCAGTTTCAGCAATTCCGAAAAGATCACCGGCACGATCCAAGCTACGCACCGCAAGCTGACTGCCCCGTCAATCAAGTGGGTTGGTATGACGCAACGGCTTACTGCAACTGGCTGAGCGAACAGGAGGGGATTCCCAAGGACCAGTGGTGCTATGAGCCGAACGACAAGGGCGAGTATGCCGAGGGGATGAAAATCCCAGCGGATGTTTTGCAGCGAACGGGTTACCGTCTTCCAACTGAGGCGGAATGGGAATACGCTTGTCGTGCTGGAACGACTACCGCCTTTGGCTTCGGAGATTCGGAGGAATTATTGGATCGCTACGCTTGGTACGTTTTCAACTCGAAGAATCGAATGGGGCTGGTGGGCCTTCTGAAGCCGAATGGACTGGGCCTGTTTGATATGCACGGCAACGCTTGGGAGTGGTGCCAAGATTTGATTGGCTCCAAGAGTAACGAAGCAGTTGAGGTGACGGTCAAGGCTCAGGACAGCCGTGTGTTGCGTGGCGGGGCGTTCAACTATCAACCGGTGCTCGTCCGCTCGGCCTACCGTTACTTCAGCCTGCCCGACTACCGTTTCAACTTCTACGGTTTTCGTCCTGCCAGAACTTACCTTTGATCTTCATCACTGCTCACCTTTATCAGCGGCAGACGGGTCACTCGTGGCATTCTCAGACCAAAGTCTGAAACGGCATAATCAATAACTCAACCGCTCTACCCCTTCAGCCAACTGCTCCCCATTTCTTTGCGAGTATCGGCTCGTAGTTTGCAGACTCTCGTGCCCTAAAATCTGCGCCAAACTCACAAGGTCGTTGCCGTTGTCGGCCAGAAATCGCTTTGCCATTGTGTGCCGACAAATATGCGGGTGCAAGCGAACGCCGATCAGTGCAGAATACTTCCCGCAACAAGAGCGAGTGCACGAGATCGACCGCGGCGCGCGATCAGGGCTAGCTAGGGTGCATCAGGTGTCTGCACCTGACCGGGCCCGAGACACGCAAATCCTGCCGCTCTAGCAGCCCGTTGAATTTTTCTGTAGTCGGTGTCTTTGACCCCGGATTGCTCGCAAAAAATACCGGCCTCATAGAGGCCGGCTACAAATCTTCAACGGGCAGCTAGCCCACGAGGTCGCCGACGGCCAGCCAATACAGGATCAATCCGCCGAACATCAGGCGATAGGCGATGAAGACAAGCGTTGAGTGCGTCTTCAAGTAACCAAGCAAGAAGGCGATGGACGCATAGCCGACGATGCCCGAGACAAAAGTCGCCGCTGCAAGCGCCAGCGCGTCGTCGGAGGTGCCCAGCAAGTCACCGCGCGCTCGATAGAGTTGATACACGCCTGCCGCGAGCACCGAGGGGAGCGAGAGCAGAAAAGAAAACCGTGCCGCCGTTTCGCGCGACAGGCCGGCAAACAACCCGGCGGTGATCGTCACGCCTGAGCGCGACACGCCCGGCACCAGCGCCCCAGCCTGCGCCAGCCCGACCGCGATCGCGTCGAACCACGTGACCTGGTTCAAATGCTTCGGATGAAGGCCTCGAGACTGGCGGAACCGCGCCAGTGCTTCGGCCATCGCCAACACCACGGCCAGGCCGATCATCGCGCCGGCCACGACATACAGGGAACGCAAGTCAGTTTCGATCTCGTCCTTGAACGCCAGTCCGCAAACCACGATTGGCACGGTGGCCGCGATCATCATCCAGCCCATGCGAGCATCGAGGTCGCGGCCGGGCTTGGCGGCAATCATCCCGCGCAACCAAGCCCCGGCGATCCGCGCGATATCCACCCGAACATATGCTAGCACGGCGGCCAGTGTCCCGATTTGGATGACGGCCGTAAATGCCGCGCCCGGATCCTCCCAGCCAAGCAGTGCGGGCACGACGCGCAGGTGGCCCGAGCTGGAAATCGGCAGAAACTCCGTCAGGCCCTGGACAATTCCCAGGACGATTGCCTGCAGCAAGGTCACGCTTCCTGACTCCCAACCGGGGGTGGATGCCGCGCCGGAGGGCCTAAAACGACCGCGGCATCTTCAATATAGCTTGAGAAGACGGGCAGCGTCGCGCGCGACGCACGACAATCTTCGAGCTTCTCTTCAACGCCAGACACACATCTGCCATAATGCCCAATCGGACGCACCGTGTCAGGCGGCGCAACCGCGTGGTTCGGGTCGGACCTCTGGGGCACAAAGCGTGGAACAGGCTGTTCGATGTTCAAGAATCTAAGCGCCCAGGCGCTGGGCATTTCCGGTCGTCAGAGCGAATTGATCGAGCTGGCGATGTCGCACGGCTTCAAGGGGTTGGATCTCGATCTCGTCGATTTCGCCGAGCAAGTTCAAACGCAGGGATTCGACCGTGCCTCGCGGCTGATCGTCAGCGCACGGCTAAAGCTCGGTTGCTTCGCGCTGCCCGTCGAGTGGCGCGATGACAATAGCCAGGATCGCGCCGACCTGGAGCGGCTTGCGCCGTTGGCCGAAATCGCCGCGAAGTTGGGCTGCACGCGCGCGGTGACCATCATCGATCCGAGTCATCCGTCGCGCGTCTATCACGAGAATTTTGAGTATCACCGCCGCCGCCTGGCCGAGATCGCCGGAGTATTGGCGCCGCTGAAAATTCGCATTGGTCTGGGGTTCCTGGCGCCGCACGCTTGCCGCGCCGACGAGGGCTTTCAATTCATTCAGACTGCCGACGAGCTGTTGCACTTGATCCGCAACATCGGCGCGGCCAACGTCGGACTGGCGCTCGACACGTGGCATTGGCAGTTGGGTGGCGGACACGTGGAGCAGTTGATGTCGCTGCGGCCCGAGCAGATCGTGGCGGTCTGGCTGGCCGACGGCCCTGCCGGGGCGACAGCCGCG
>CAZUPX010000045.1:0-3567 GCA_964622155.1 uncultured Planctomycetaceae bacterium
GCCTATGCGATCGAAACGACGGAAGGAAAAGTCGTTTCAGGTCGCATCGAACGTGAGAGTGACGAAGTCATTGTGGTGCAGCCCGCCTCGGCCACAGAACAGCCGATTGAGATCAAAAAGGCCGACATTGTCGACCGTCAGCGACTCGATCGCTCGAACATGCCCACCGGCACCATCGACGTGCTTCAAAAGGAGCAGGTGCTCGACCTGTTGGCGTACCTGTTGGGCGACGGCAAGCCGCCAGCAGCGGCCTCACCGTAATCTAACGGCGCCGCGAGCGAAAGATGGCGCGCACGATCTGCTGGCTGATTTCGCGCATCGTACTGATGAACACCGATTCCATGGGTCCACGCCGGGTTGAGCGCCGCGACCCCTTTGTCGCCGGCGGCTCGGGCTCCTGCTTTGCTTCTTCGCGGGCCCGCAGCATCTCGGAAGCGCTTTGGCGGTCGAGCGCCTTCTCGTACTTGCTGAACAGCGACGAAGCGCGGATGATCTGCTGGCGTTCTTCCGGCGAGATGGCACCCAGCCGGCTCTCGGGCGGAATGATCTTGGCCCGCTCGACCGGCAGCGGCGAACCGGATTCGTCCAGCATCGACACCAGCGCCTCGCCGACGGCCAACTGAGAGATGGCCTCCATGACGTCGAACGAATTGTCGCTGCGAAAAGTCTGGGCCGCCGCCTTGACCGCCTTTTGATCCTTGGGCGTAAAGGCCCGCAGCGCATGCTGCACGCGATTGCCCAACTGCCCCAGCACGTCCTCGGGAACGTCCAACGGGTTTTGCGTGACAAAATACACGCCCACGCCCTTGGAGCGAATCAGCCGCACGACCTGCTCGACCTTGTCCAGCAGGGCCTTGGGGGCCTCGTCGAATAGCAAGTGGGCTTCGTCGAAGAAGAACACGAGCTTTGGCCGGTCCACGTCGCCGACTTCGGGCAACTTCTCGAACAACTGCGCCAACAGCCACAACAAGAAGGTGGCGTACACCTTCGGAGTCGTCATGAGCTTGTCGGCGGCCAGAATGTTGATCATGCCGCAGCCGGTCGAATCGACGCGCAGCAGGTCTTGAATATCGACCACGGGCTCGCCAAAAAACTGGCCGGCTCCCTGCTGGTCCAGGGTCAAGAGGCCGCGTTGGATGGCCCCCACGCTGGCCGCGGCAACGTTGCCATAGCGCGTCGAATAGGCTTTGGCGTTCTCGGCCACGTGCGCCAGCATCGACTGCAAGTCCTTCAGGTCCAATAGCGGCAAGCGCTGATCGTCGGCCACTTTGAACACGACCTCCAGCACGCCGCTTTGCGTCTCATTGAGGTTCAGCAGTCGGGCGAGGAGCAAGGCGCCCATGTCCGTCACCGTGGCCCGCACGGGAATTCCTTGCTGGCCCAGCACATCCCAGAACACGACGCTAGAAGCTCGGCACTTGTAATCGGCGACGCCAAGCTCGCGGGCACGCTGGTCGAACTTTGGATTGGGCGCGCCTGGCTGACACATGCCGGCCAGGTCGCCTTTCACGTCGGCCATGAACACGCACACGCCGGTGCGGCTGAGCCCCTCGGCCAGGACTCGCAGCGTAACGGTCTTGCCCGTGCCAGTCGCGCCGGCGATCAATCCGTGGCGATTGGCCATCCGCGCGAGCAACCGGCTCTCGACGTTTCCTTTTCCAACGAGGATCGATTGGGGGACGCTGGCCATTTGCAATTCACCGCGACATCAAGGGTTAGTTTCCGCGGGACGTGGATCGTCTCAACAGCATGGCACCAAGTGCAGTGGCGGACAAGGGACCATGAAACGCAGCGACCCGCGTTGTCCGAGGACGGTGCAAGGTCCTGGGCAGCGCGGGTCGCGTGATGAGCGGGCGATTCTTCGGACTACCGGCCCAGGAAAAGCGCCTTCGACAATCTTGGGGGGGCGGTCAACGGTGGAATCTCCTTGACGAACGGGATCACGCTGGCGCTGGCCTCGTGGATCGTTCCCACGTCGGGCTCGTCGGCGCCGGTGACTAGCGCGGTGTTGGTCTTGATGCCCTGCGTGGTCACCGTGGCGGTGATGGTCAGCGACGTGCTCACGCCGCTGGCCAGGCTGTTGATCGTCCACACGCCAGTGCCGCTGTTGTAGCTGGAGCTGGCGGCCGCCGTGGCCGAGACAAACGACAATCCAGCCGGCAGCGTGTCGAAGATCGTCACGTCCGTGGCCTTGCTGGAAGCCAGGGCATTGTTCACCGTGATCGTGAAGGTCACATTCTTGCCGACTTCCGGCGTGGGGTTGTTGACGGTTTTGGTGATCGACAGCTCGATCGGAAGCAGGCCCGCGTCGCGCGTCGTGTCGATCTGGCCCGAGGCGAGCACAAAGATGGGCGTAATGCCGCTGGCGTCAGCGTCACTGTCCACGGTTGAGTCGCCGCCCTGGAGCTGCGAGGTGAACGCCTCGCCATGCGGCGTGATGAACTTCACTCGATACGTGCCAGCCGCAACGTTGGCGAAATTGTACAGACCGGCAGCATTGGTGGTCGTGGTGGCGATCACCGATCCGCCCGAGATCAGTTGGACGGTTACGTCTTCCACGCCCGGCTCGATCAAGTCTTGCGTGCCCGAGCGGTCGAAGTCCCAGAAGACCAGGTCGCCGATCGAGCCCGGCGGAATGACGCTGGCGCTGGCTTGGTGGATCGTGCCGACGTCGGGCTCATTCGACCCGGTGACGTGGGCGATATTCGTCTTGATGCCGCCCGTGTCCACTGTGGCAACGATGCTCAAAGTCGCGCTCGCGCCACTGGCCAGGATGCCGACATTCCACACGCCGGTTGTGCTGTTATACGTCGTGCCGGCGGCCGGAGTGGCTGAGACAAACGACACCCCCGCGGGCAATACGTCGTTGACCGTCACGCCCGTGGCCTGGCTCGTATTCGTGGCGTTGGTGATCGTGATCGTAAACGTCACATTACTGCCCAAGGTCGGCGTGGGGTTGTTGACACTCTTGGCGATCGACAATTCGACCGGCAACAGGCCCGCGTCGTGACTGCTGTCGAAAATGCCCGAGAGGAGCACGAACGTGCCGGTCACGCCGCTGGCGTTGGGATCGCTGTCGAATGCCGGATCGCCACCTTGCGACTGTGCGGTGAAGGCCGAACCGGCCGGCGGGATGAACTTGAGACTGTACGTGCCCGGAGTCACCGGGTCGAACGTATAGCCACCCTGGGCATTGGTGGTCGTGGTGGCGACGACCGCGCCGTTCTGGACGAGCTGCACCGTGACATTGCCCACGCCCGGCTCGGATGGGTTTTGCGTGCCCGAGCGATTTAGATCCCAAAACACCAGATTGCCGATCGAGCCTGGGGGCGTGACGGTGGCGCTGGCTTCCTTGATCGTGCCGACGTCGGGCTCATCGGCGGCCGTGATCCGCGCGGTGTTCGTCTTGAGGCCTCCGGTCAGCACATTGGCCACGAAGGTAATGCTGGTCGTGGCGCCGCTGGCCAGGTTGCCGATATTCCAGATGCCGCTCGTGCTATTGTAGCTGGTGCCTGTCGACGGTGTGGCCGAGACCAGCGCGAGGCCCGGGGGCAGCGCGTCGCTCAC
>CAZUPX010000046.1:0-1638 GCA_964622155.1 uncultured Planctomycetaceae bacterium
GTGGGCATCGACGCCATTGCCGAGGAGTCGCTGCGCCGTCACGAGCACGCCTACCCTGGTGCCGATGTGGCGCAGACGCTGGACCTAGACGTCGGCGGCCAATACCAATGGCGGCGCAAGGGCGAAGCCCACATCTTCAGCCCCGACGTCATCGCCAAGCTGCAACAGTCAACTCGCTTGAACAGCCGCGAGGAGTTTCGCGAGTTCTGTCAGTTGATCGACGAGCAACAACGTCAATTACTTACGCTGCGCGGATTGTTGGACTTCAAGCCCTCGGACAAGCCGGTGCCGTTGGACGAGGTCGAGCCGGCCACGGCCATCGTCAAGCGGTTTGCCACCGGGGCCATGTCGTACGGCTCGATTTCACGCGAAGCGCACGAGACGCTGGCGATTGCCATGAATCGCATCGGCGGCAAAAGCAACACCGGCGAGGGTGGCGAAGACCCGGTGCGCTTCAAGCCCGACGCCAACGGCGACCTCCGCAGTAGCGCCATCAAGCAGGTGGCTAGTGGCCGCTTTGGCGTCACCAGCGAATACCTGGTCAGCGCCAAAGAGCTGCAGATCAAGATGGCCCAGGGAGCCAAGCCCGGTGAGGGCGGCCAGTTACCGGGTCACAAAGTGGATAAAGAGATTGCCCGAATCCGCTACAGTACTCCCGGCGTGGGCCTGATCTCGCCACCGCCGCATCACGACATCTACTCGATCGAAGATTTGTCGCAGTTGATCCATGACCTGAAGAATGCCAACCGCGACGCGCGCATTGCGGTCAAGCTGGTGGCCGAGATCGGCGTGGGCACGGTGGCGGCCGGAGTCAGCAAGGGCAAGAGTGACGTCGTCTTGATCAGCGGTCACGACGGCGGCACCGGGGCCAGCCCGCAAACTTCGATCAAGCACGCCGGCGCCCCCTGGGAACTGGGTCTGGCCGAGACGCACCAGGTGTTGGTGCTCAACGACCTGCGCGGGCGGATCGTCGTGCAGACCGACGGTCAACTGCGCACCGCGCGCGACGTGGCGATTGCCGCGATGCTGGGGGCCGAGGAATGGGGCATTGCCACCGCCGCCTTGGTGACGATGGGCTGCATCATGATGCGCAAATGTCATTTGAACACCTGCCCAGTCGGCATCGCCACGCAAGACCCCGAGTTGCGCAAGAAATTCGCGGGCCAGCCGGAACACGTCGTGAACTACTTTTTCATGTTGGCCGAAGAGCTGCGCGCGATTATGTCGCAACTTGGCTTCCGAACGATCAATGAGATGGTGGGCCGTGTCGACCGGCTCGACACTCGCAAGGCAATCGCCCACTGGAAAGCCAAGGGGCTCGATTTTTCCTCGATCCTGCACAAGCCCGAGGTGCCCGACCATGTCCGGACCTACTGTGCCCAGCCGCAAGACCACGGGCTCGAGCGGTCGATGGATATGACGCTGCTTTTGGACCTGTGCACTCCGGCGCTCGATGAAGGCGAGCGGGTCACGATCGAGCTGCCGATCCGCAACGTCCATCGCACGGTGGGCACCATCCTGTCGAGCGAGGTGACCAAGAAATACGGGCGCGGCGGGTTCGAGCGCGAAGACACGATCCAGCTCAACTTCCGCGGCAGCGCGGGACAGAGTCTGTTGGCCTTCGGCGTGCACGGCGTG
>CAZUPX010000047.1:0-2429 GCA_964622155.1 uncultured Planctomycetaceae bacterium
AACGAAATGCTCGAAGGCACTAAAGCGGAGTTGTCGGTGAAGATCTTCGGCAGCGACTATGACGTGCTTGAAAAACACGCGGAACAGATCAAGGGCATTCTCGAAAAGACGCCCGGCGTGGCGCAGGTCGAATTCGAAACCGAGGGGCGCACGCCGCAGTTGCAAATCAACGTGAAACGCGACGCGCTCCAGCGTTACAGCCTGCAGGCCGGGGAAGTCAATAAGGCCGTCAACGCCGCGCTGGCCGGCCAGGAGGTCGGCACCATCGTCGACGGCAACCGCCGGTACGACATTGTGGTGCGGATGCCCGAACAACTGCGCGCAGACGACGAGCAAATCAAGAAGTTGCCGGTGCGCGTCGGCCAGAACGGTCTTATCCCGCTTGGAAAACTGGTGGAGTTCGAGACGCTGAAAGCGGTCGATCCCATCCGCCGCGATAACGGCCAGCGCCGCGCCGCCCTCATGGTGAATCTCAACACTCGCGACATCGAAGGCTTCGTCCACGAGGCCGAGCGGCGAATCAAGGAGCAAGTAAAACTGCCGGACAACTATCTCGTCGAGTTTGGCGGGCAGTTCCAGAACCTGCAGGAGGCGCGCACACGCCTCGCCGTCGTCGTGCCCTCGGCGCTGGCGCTCATCTTCGTGCTCATCTTTTTCGCCTTTGGCAGCCTGCGGCAGGCGTTGTTGGTCTACTCCGGCATTCCTCTGGCCGTCACCGGCGGCGTGCTCGCGCTCTGGTTGCGCGGCATGCCGTTCAGCATTACGGCCGCGGTGGGTTTCATCGCGCTCTCCGGCGTGGCCGTGCTGAACGGCCTGGTGATGATCAGCTACTTCAACCAGCTCCGCGAAGAGGGCACATCCATCCGCAAGTCGGTCATCGAAGGCTCGCTGACCCGCCTGCGCCCGGTGCTGATGACCGCCTTGGTGGCCAGCCTTGGCTTCGTGCCGATGGCCATAGCCACGGGCGCGGGCGCGGAAGTGCAACGTCCGCTAGCGACCGTCGTCATCGGCGGCATCCTGAGTTCCACGTTTCTGACGCTGGTGCTGCTGCCAGTGCTTTACGACTGGGTTGAACGCAGAGCAGCCGCCCGCTTATCTGATAATGAAGCTCCATGATCCGGTTTGCGGGCCGGACCGTATTGAGGCGGCTATGCGCGCGCCAGCGCCTCTCCTCCAAGCGCGGTCAGCGCGACGACAAGCCACGGAGGAAGTTTCCAAAAAGCAAGAAGGCCGAAAGCGACCAGACCGAGGCCGAAGTCGCCTGGAGCGTGGATTGCGCTGGTCCACACCGGCTGGTAAAGCGCAGCCAGCAGCAAGCCCACCACTGCGGCGTTGATGCCCCTGAGCGCGGACTGAAAACTCGCTTTGGACCGTAGCAGATCCCAAAACGGCAACGCGCCGACGATCAGTAAAAATGACGGAAGGAAAATTGCAACGAGAGCCAGAAACGCGCCACTCCAACCGTTCGGCGTAGACTTCATGACGGCACCCAGATACGCCGAGAACGTAAACAGCGGGCCGGGCACGGCCTGCGCCGCGCCGTAACCCGCGACGAACTGTTCGTTCGTCAGCCATCCCGGCCCGACGACTTCCGCCTGGAGCAGCGGCAACACCACGTGGCCGCCGCCGAAAACCAGCGAGCCGACGCGGAAAAAACTGTCGAAGATCTCCAGCGCATGGCTGGGAAAGAGTTGGCGCAGGAGAGGCAGCGCGAAAAGGAGCGCAAAGAAAATAATCCACGCCGCCACACCCAGCCGTTTGCCGATTGGGAAGCGCATGGACGCGCCCGGAGTAACATTCGATGCCGGAAACAATCGCCAGCCGATCAGCCCCGCCGCCACGATGGACAGCGCTTGGCCAAGCGCGCTCGGCCATGCCAGCGTGACGACGGTCGCCACGATCGCCAGCGTCGCCCGCTCGCGGTCGGGACAAAGCGCCCGCGCCATCGTCCACACTGCCTGTGCGACCACCGCGACCGCGACTATTGTTAATCCGTGAAGCCAGCCGGCGCCGGCCGCGCCGCCGAGCGCGCCGACACCGTAGGCGAAGGCGATAAGCGCGAGGGCCGACGGCAGCGTAAAGCCAAGCCAGGCGGCAAGCGCGCCGGGAAGACCGGCGCGGGCGATGCCGATCGCGATGCTTACCTGGCTACTGGCCGGTCCCGGCAGAAACTGGCAGAGGGCCACGAGGTCCGCATAGCTCTTTTCGTCGAGCCATTTCCTCCGCGTCACGTACTCGTTGTGGAAATAGCCGAGGTGCGCAACGGGGCCGCCGAAGGAGGTGAGTCCCAAGCGGGTAGCGACTCTCAACACTTCGAGAGCGGTACCATT
Organism: uncultured Planctomycetaceae bacterium; assembly: GCA_964622155.1. Taxonomy (GTDB): domain Bacteria; phylum Planctomycetota; class Planctomycetia; order Pirellulales; family PALSA-1355; genus CAZUPX01. The sequence goes on from CAZUPX010000047.1 coordinate 2,331, forward strand.
TCCCCTCTTGGAGATCCCTTTTTCGTCTATAACTTTCGTCTCCATAACAACGTGCGGCGGCTACGCCTGGCTTTCGCTCCCCCCTTATGGCATAAGTCG
>CAZUPX010000048.1:0-2290 GCA_964622155.1 uncultured Planctomycetaceae bacterium
GTAATCCTCCGGCGTATCGAGATCTTCAAGCACGGAGTGCTGCCCCAGGTCGATTGTCTCGACAATGTTTCGGGCCACGATCGCGTCGACTCCTTCGTCGGGGCCAAGTCGTGTGACCTCGTCGGCCAGCGACCACGGGAACAACACCGGATGTCCGCGCCGGCCGCCGACTGAAGGGGCCCAAATGCGCGGCGCAGGGGCACGTTCGACGCTTCTGTGATAGGCGTCGATCAGCCGATCGATCGCGGCGGCGTCGATGCCCGGCATGTCCGCAGGTGCCAGCAGCCACGCGTCGCTGGCAGCCGGGTGAAACAGTGTTCGGATCGTGTCGAGAGCCAGGCCCACTGAGATTTTCATTTCCGGCGGCGGCACTTCGGGCACCACGACAGTCGCTTCCAACCGCCGCCCAAATTCAGCGATCTCGTGGTCGAGAGGATGCACGACCAGCACGACGCGCGTCACACGGCTTGCACGCCACGCGGATAGCACGTGCTCGATGACTGTTGTCGCTCCCCAAGGCAACAGCAGCTTCGGCTGGCCCATCCGAGAACTGCGACCGGCGGCGGGAATGATGGCGAAGGTTTGCATCGCGACAAATCCAATCAGAACGACACTCGGGCTACGACCGCTCAGCCGCGATCGATTCCGCGGCACGCGTGCGGGGCCGCGTCGCGCCCAAATTGCGGACGGCCACGAGCTCGGCGGTGATGCTGACGGCGATCTCCATGACGGTTTGCGATCCGATGTCGAGTCCGATCGGAGCGTGAACGCGCTGGAGCGCTTCGGGCGAGACCCCTTCAGCCAACAGATCGTCGAAGATCAATTTGATCTTTCGCTTGCTGCCGATCATGCCGACGTAATACGCGCCACGATCGACCAGGTGATACAGGGCCTCTTCATCATGGTTGTGGCCGCGGGTGACAATCAGGCAAAAAGTGCTGGGCGTGATCTCAAGCTGGGGCAGCACGTCGCCTATCGTGCCGGCGATGCGTCGAACGGCGCGCGGAAAGCGGGCTTCACTGACGTACTCGGCCCGATCGTCGACCACGCAGACGTCGAAATCGAGCTCGGCGGCCAGATTGCCAACGGCCTGCCCGACATGCCCGCCGCCGACGATCACCAGAGTGCATCGCGGTAACATCGGCAGCCAGGCCACGCCATGCTGCGCCGTGGGTCCAGGCCGTTCGGCGAGCGGACGAAGTCCATCACGGATGACCTGCGGGACGACGCCATCATCGAGCAGAGCCCGCAAGGAGCTAATCAATTGTCCTTCCGCGTCAAACAGATAACACGCCGACTCCGCCAGACCGCTGGCCGCGGGATCGAAGACAATGGCTTCGCTGGCGCCGGCGCCTTGACGCGCGAGCGCGGATAACTTGCTGAAGTACTCGCGATCGGCCTCATGCGCGAGTGGGTCAATCACGACTTGCATCCGGCCGCCGCAGATCAGGCCATCGTCCCAGCCGTAGTCGTCGTCGAGCTGAAACCGCGCAACCTGCGCGCGACCGCCGACCATGATGGCCAGCGCCTGCCGTTTGACCTCGGCTTCGACGCAACCGCCGCCGAGCGTGCCGGCCTGCGAACCGTCTTCGAAAACGAGCATCGCCGCGCCGGGCTTCTGCGGCGTGCTGCCGCGCGTCTCGACCAGTCGGCAGCAGGCTACCCTGCGGCCCGATTCGATCGCGGTCATGAGTTGTTCGAGGAGTTCACGCATTAAGGATTGTGTGAGCGTGGATTACGCAGGATTCACAACGTCAATTGCTAGCTTATCTGGCGGCAACGCCGCCGACAACTTGTGACCAAGGGCAACGGAACAGAAGGATAGCCGTAACGACGCCCGAGCCAGCGACTGCCATGGCCGGACAAGCGACTGTCGAGGCAAGCGCGGTCAGGGCTCTTGTTGGCGAAACACTCTGAACACATCCCGCGAGCCGTGAATGACGCGGATCACTTCGACCCCATTGGCGACTGAACGATAAATGAGTACATACCGATGCATGAAAAACGAACGGATGAGCGGACCGAGTTCGGGTCTAGCCGCCGCCAGCAGAGGCTGCGCGGCATAGGTCGCCGTCTTGTCCACCATGTCACGAATGATTTGCGCCGCGGCACATGGAGAGCCTGTGATTGTTTGTTTCCGAACAGCTTACTGTGGAGTATCGGATGAACTTGGCAGTGGCGTTTTTTGCCAGAGCCGCAACGCGGCATCGAAGGTGATGATTGGCCACACGGCGCTGGGCCGAAGCGTTTGCCTTTACCAAACTTTACTCAAGTTCGCAGTTTCCTCCTC
>CAZUPX010000049.1:0-4997 GCA_964622155.1 uncultured Planctomycetaceae bacterium
ACTGCTCGTAGTTCTCGGTCTGGGGGTTGGCCACCTTGCCCGGCACTAATAGGACTGTGTCGGCGCCCAAGAACTTTGCATCGCCGATCGCCGTGCGCAGTGCCTCGACGCCTTTGCTCCGCACTGCCGGGTCCGGATCCGAAAGGCGAATCTGCCAGTGCACCGAGTCGATGACGCCGTGAATCTGAATGCCGCTTTTGTCGCGGGCACGCACCGCCTCGTCGCGATCGATCGTGCTCGGGCTGTCGAACTCGACGCCCTGGAATCCGAGTGACTTGATGAGATTGAACTTCTCCTCGATCGATGCCCCGGGAACCTTGATCATGCCGTACTTGACGGCTTTCTTCAGGCGTGAGCCCTTCGTGCCCTCGGCCGCCAGCGCGGACCGTGGAAGGAAGTCGGAGGCCACGGCGGCGGCCAACGTGGTTTGCAAGAACTCGCGGCGAGAATATGTGAAGTTCGGCTTAATGGCTCGGCTCCTTATCGCGTTTCATCACGCATGGTATCAGGCCCATTATAGCCCCGAGCAAAGCACGCAACAGCACATGGCCCAGCCAACGTCGAGCGGCGCCAATTGGCAAAAACTAGAGCCCGCGACCGAGGTGTGCTAGACTCGAAGCGCAAGACGCCACCCAACTCTGAGAGGTCTGGAATGCGTTGTAGCCCTGCAGCATTGATTTGCACGCTGGCGCTGGTTTCGTCGGCAAACCGGGTAGTGGCCGAACCCCTGCCCGGCACCAGGCCGCTCGAAATGCAAGGCGACCTGGCCGAGCAGATGGTCGCGGGCATCGATCGTTTCTTGCTTAGCGAAACGGCGGACTCGATCGCCAAACGTCCGCGGCATTGGAAGCGCGATGTGTCATCGCCCGACGAGTACAACCAGTCGGTCGCGCCCAATCGAGCCCGCCTGGCCAAGATCATCGGCGCGGCTGACGCCCGCGAGGAGGTCGCGGCGATCGAGCTGCTGACGACGACGTCCGAGCCCGCGCTGGTCGGCCGTGGCGAAGGTTTCGAAGCGTTCGTTGTTCGTTGGCCGGCGGTGCGCGGCGTGCATGGCGAGGGACTGCTGCTGGTGCCCAAGTCGCGGCCAGCACTGGCCGACGTCGTGGCCATTCCCGATGCCGACAACTCCCCCGAGCAGCTCGCCGGACTTGTCGAGGGCATCGCGCCCGAGTCGCAGTTTGCCCGGCGGCTGGCCGAGAGCGGCTGCCGTGTAATCATTCCGACGCTTGCGGATCGTACCGATACCTACTCGGGCATCGGAAAGCGCCTAACGAATCAACCGCACCGCGAGTTTCTCTATCGACCGGCGTTTGAGTTGGGCCACCACGTCATCGGATACGAAGTGCAAATGGTCCTGGCGGCGGTCGACTGGTTTGCCGCCGAGGCCGGGACGAAGGATCGCGCGATCGGCGTGATGGGATACGGCGAGGGGGGGCTCTTGGCGCTCTATGCAGCCGCACTCGACACGCGAATAGACGCGACGGTCGTCAGCGGCTACTTCGACTCGCGGCAGGATCTGTGGCAAGAGCCGATCTATCGGAACGTATTCGGACTGTTGGACCAATTTGGCGACGCGGAGCTGGCGAGTCTGGTGGCGCCGCGCGCCTTGATCGTGGAACCTTGTCGCGTGCCGCAAGTGTCTGGTCCGCCGCAACCTCGCGACGGTCGCAATGGTTCGGCCGCCCCGGGTCGGCTGATGACGCCCAACTTGTCGAGAGTGCAAGAAGAACTGGCTCGCGCCAACGAGCTCGTGGCCGGCCTGTCGATGTCGCGGCCGTTTGCCGTGGTGGCAACCGAGCACGGTGACGGGCCAGGTGGTAATCCGGCGACACTCAAACAGTTCCTGGCCGCGCTGAATCCGACGGCGTCATTGGCCGAATCGTCGGCGCCACCGACGATCCTGCGAAAAAGCTTCGATGCCAAGGCCCGCCAGCATCGGCTATTCAACGAAATCAACGCCGACACGCAACACTTATTGCGCGAAGCCGACGCAACTCGCGCCGCACATTGGTCCAAGGCTGACCGCGCTTCGCGCGACCTGGAGAAGTGGAAAACCTCGACAAAAGAGTACCGCGAGCACTTCTACAACGAGGTGATCGGCCGCTTCGATCGGCCGCTCTTGCCCGCCAACGCACGTTCGCGGCAGGTATACGACGAGCAACTTTACACGGGTTACGAAGTCGTGATGGACGTCTTCCCCGACGTATTCGCTTACGGCATCCTGCTGATGCCCAAGAATATCAAGGCCGGCGAGCGACGCCCGGTCGTCGTCTGCCAGCACGGGCTCGAAGGCCGGCCGACCGACGTGGCCGATCCGAAGAAATTCAATCCGTCCTACAATCAATATGCCTGCCGACTGGCCGAGCGCGGGTTCATCGTTTACGCGCCGCAGAACCCGTACATCTTCACCGACAAGTTTCGCACGCTCCAGCGCAAGGCGAACCCCCTGGCCAAAACGCTCTACTCGATCATCGTGCCGCAGCATCAGCAAACAGTCGACTGGCTGGCGACGCTCCCGCAAGTCGACCCCGAGCGCATCGCGTTCTACGGGCTGTCGTACGGTGGCAAGACGGCGATGCGCGTGCCGGCGCTGGTCGAGCGCTATTGCCTGTCGATTTGCTCGGCCGACTTCAACGAGTGGATTTGGAAAAATGCCTCGACCAACTCTGCGTACTCCTATGTGACGACCGGCGAGTATGAAATCTTCGAGTTCGACCTGGGCAATACCTACAACTATGCGGAGATGGCCGCCTTGATCGCGCCGCGGCCGTTCATGGTCGAGCGGGGGCACCACGACGGCGTTGCGCCCGACACCTGGGTCTCGTACGAATACGCCAAAATCCGCTTGCTCTATGCCGACTTGAAAATCCCCGAGCGGACGACCATCGAATACTTCGATGGCCCGCACACGATTCACGGTGTGGGCACGTTCGACTTCCTGCACAAGCATCTGAACTGGCCGGCCCAGTTGAACCGCTAAACCCCGACTCGCACCGTTCGTGTCGCAAGCGAGAGGGTGGACTGGCGTCTCGCCAGTGTGCTCTTCGACAGGGCCGCCATTAGTGTTCGACCGCCAGGTCTCCGGAGGTTGCCAGCCCGCCCAAAACGGCACATACTTAAGGCAGGAACAGCACCTGCCAAGCCGAACCGGCGCGTCAAGTCATCACGACCCACACAGGTCTTTGAACGCTCGATGGCCGATACGACCCACCCCGCGACTGAGGCTGGCTTTGACGCCGATTTGTCCGGACGCGAGTTGGCCGGCTATCGGCTGCTGCGGCGGCTAGGCCGCGGGGCGATGGCCGAGGTGTACCTGGCCGATCAAATGTCGCTGTCGCGGCAGGTGGCCATCAAGGTCTTGCGCGTCAACCTGGCCACCGACGCCACCTATGTCGAGCGGTTTCATCGCGAGGCCCGTGCGGCCGCTCAATTGGTGCACGCCAATATCGTCCAGATCTACGAGGTGGGCTGCGCCGACGGCATCCACTTCATTGCCCAGGAATATGTGCAAGGCTCGAACCTGGCCGAGTTACTCGCGCGGCGCGGTGCTCCGGACCTCTCTCGCGCGCTGGCCATCATGCGGCAAGTGGCCTCGGCCCTGCACAAGGCTGCCGAACAGGGCATCGTCCATCGCGACATCAAGCCCGAGAACATCATGCTGGCCGCCACCGGCGAAGTGAAGGTGGCCGACTTTGGTTTGGCGAGGCTCTATAGCCAGGACGCCACCTCGGCCAGCCTGACGCGCGACGGCATCACGATGGGCACGCCGCTGTACATGAGTCCCGAACAGGTCGAGGGCCGCCCGCTCGATCCGCGCAGCGACATTTATTCGCTGGGCATCACGTGTTACCAGATGCTGGCCATGGAGCCGCCGTTTCGAGGTGAATCGGCCCTGAGCATCGCTGTGCAGCATTTGAAATCGCAGCCCCAGCGATTGGAGAACATTCGACCGGATTTGCCGGCGGCCATTCCGCGCATCGTCCACAAGATGCTGGCCAAGGACCCCGACGACCGATACGCCACGCCGCGCGAGCTGCTGCGAGCATTGCGCTCCGCGTCGATCGAGCTGTTCCAGGACGATCCGGGCGACGACTTTGACGAGGCTTTGGCCGGCGATGAGCTGGTGACCACCGTCGAGGCCCGGCGCCAGGCGACCCAGCGGCTGGCCGCGGCGATGAAGACCACCGCCATGCCCGTCATGCGGCGCGGCACGCTCGGGCGGTTGGCTGTGGCGATTGCCGGTTGCTTTGCGATTGGCGTGGGCGCGGCGTGGATCGCGCGCGATCGGCCGCTGATCGTGCCGGTGGTCGAAGATGAGGAGGCCGTGGTAAAGCACGAAACGGCCGCCGCGCAGTATGCGTATGCGTCGATGATCGAGACCGAAGCCGGCTGGAAGAGCGTCGCGGAATACTTTCCCGACGACCATGAATACGTCCGCCGGGCGACGCAAGAACTCGGGCTCAAGTACTTGCGAGATCGGCATTACACGCGGGCGATGAAGATTTTTGACGACTTCGCCAAGAAGAATGACGCCGAGGTGCAGGACAAGGCCTTCGGGCTGGCCGGCCAGGCTGTCGTGCTCAACCGCCAGGGCCAGTACGCCGAGAGTGCCGAGAAGCTGGGAAAGCTTTGGCCCCTGAAGGACCACCTGGAAGGCGAGGTGCGTTATTTGATCATGCCCACCTTGCGCAGCAATCGTCAGGACCATCGGGGCGGCAGCAAGCCGGAAGGCCAATGGAAACAGTGGTTCGAAAACTCCCGCCCGCCGCAGCCGCGTCCCGGCGACCGGCCGTCGGCCCCGCCGAGTGCCAATTGACACAAGACTTGAGGCGCGAGGTTTGAGAATTGAGGCGCACGAAACGGGTTGACAAAGGTGCGGATTGACACGCCGAGGCGATTCTTGTACGAACTAATCGTGGCCCGGCGTGGGGCCGATCGAAAGATTTAGAAGCCGCAACCAGGTTCCAAGCCCCCATCGTCTAGTGGCCCAGGAC
>CAZUPX010000050.1:0-5416 GCA_964622155.1 uncultured Planctomycetaceae bacterium
CACGACAGCCGACTCCAACCTGGCCAGCATCGCCACGACACTCAACGTCGTCGTCATCGACCTGCGAATGGTGCCCAACCAGCCTTTGACATTCACGGGAGATCCGGGCAACCCGCGCAGCGAGGACGAGATCATTGCCTACTCGTTTAATCAATTCATAACAGGCGCCGCCGATCCGGCAACCTGGCCGGCCCTGCTGCCGATGGTCAAAAGCGCCAAGAGAACCCTGGACATGGTGCAAGCCGTGGATACGGGCTTGACGGGCGGAAAGGAGATCCTTGACTTCGTGGTCACCGGAGGCTCCAAGCGCGGCTGGACGACGTGGCTCACGGCAGCAGTCGACACCCGCATCAAGGCCATTATCCCCGCTGTGATCGACGTGTTGAACATGGACGAGTCGATGATGCACCATCACGCCTTCTACAGTGACAGCCCGCCGGGTCCCGCCTTTGCCGACGGATTCTCGGTCTGGATTCAAGATTATGTCGCGTACAACATTCCCGAGGATGTGCAAAGGCCTGAGAACCAAGAGCTTGGTCGGGTCGTGGACCCCTACCGGTACTTGAACAATGGGCACTTCAACATCCCCAAGCTGATCCTCAACGGTTCGGAGGATGAATTCTTTGTCCCCGATTCATCCCACTTGTACTTCAGTGACCTGCCCGGCACGCAGAACTACTTGCGCTATATTCCCAATAACGGCCACGGCCTGAACGCCACGCAAACGACCAACAGCGCCAAGTCGTTCATGAACGCGGTCATCAGCACCCCCCCCCTGGCGATCCCCACGTACTCGTGGACGATCGACCCTGACGGGCAGATCCGCGTGCAGACGAGCGGCTCTCCGACGTCCGTGCTGTTGTGGCAGGAAACCAATCCGGTCTACCGCGACTTCCGTGGGGCCGTCAACCCAACTCTCTCGTACGCCAGTTCCGCTGCCGGCGGCGGATTCTTGACCAGCTTGGGCGGCGGGCAGTACGTCACTACGGTGCCCACGCCCGGCGCGGGAGCGACGGCCTTTTTCGTGGAGATGACATGGACCAGCCCCATCTCCGGAAGTCCCTATATTTTTACCACCGAAATCAAGGTGGCCAGCAATATCCCCAAGAGCCCGTGGCCATTTTACACCGAGCCGTACGCCAACGGCGGTGAAGGCGGCGGTGCCGCGGCGGTCGCCGTTGCCGGCGCCGGTACTGGGGGCAGTGGGGATGGCGACGGCCGTGCCGACTTGAACCTTGTCGCCTCGAGTCTTGCTCCCGCGACCAGCAGTTCGGGCGACGTTGTCGAATCGGCGGCGGCCGCGCCCACTTCAGCCGCTTCCGCCGAGGCGACGACCGATCGTGCGCATTGTGAACTGCTTGACAATTGGTCGTACCTTGATGAGATCGGTGACGGGGATGATGACCCGTCGAGCGATGAACCCTCCACTGTCGACCTGACCTTGGCGGACCTCGACGACGCGTTCGGGCTTTAGCGACGCAACCGTTACGCGAGCAGCTCCGGCACAATTCGGGCCTTGGTCACTTCGGCGTCGGTGAGGCTGGTGGGGCGTCCTTCGTGCGGATACGCGAGAGCCCGATGATCGAGCCCCAGCGTCGTTAGCAGCGTGGCGTGCAGGTCGTGCACGGTTACGACGTCTTTCACGGCGGCATAGCCAAAATCGTCGGTCGCCCCGTGTACGTAGCCCCCCTTGAATCCTCCGCCAGCCAGCCACAACGAAAAGCCGCGGCGGTTGTGATCGCGGCCGTCGGCTCCCTGCGAAACGGGCAGCCGACCGAACTCACCGGTCCACATCACGATCGTCGAGTCGAGCAACCCCCGCCGTTTAAGATCGTGCACGAGCGCCGCGCTGGGTTGATCGGTCATCGCACACAGGCCCTTGAGGCTCTCGGCGTTTTTGTTGTGCGTGTCCCACGGCTGCTGCTTGAGAAAAATTTGCACGAAGCGGACGCCTTGCTCCACAAGTCGCCGAGCCAACAGGCAGCGCGTGCCATACTTTGCGGTCTTTGGGTCGTCGAGGCCGTACAGGCTGCGAGTCTCGGCTGTCTCGTCGGAGATATCGAGCACGCCGGGTACCGCCGTCTGCATCCGCGCCGCCGTCTCGAAATTTTTCAGCCTCGCGGCCAATTCCGAGTTTTCGGGGTGCCGGTCGCGATGGGCCGAGTTCAATCGCTCCAAGAAATTCAGTTGGTTGCGACGGGCTTCCGGCGAAACTCCCTCGGGAGTGTGCAGGTTCAGCACCGGTGACTTGCCTGCGCGGAAAGGCGTGCCCTGGTAAATCGCCGGCAGCCAACCGGCCGACCAGTTCCGCTCGCCGTCGACCGGAAGTCCTCCAGGGTCGGACAGCACCACGTAACTCGGCAGGTTCTGGTTCTCGGACCCTAACGCATAGGTGACCCAAGAGCCCCAGCTTGGCATGCCGGCCAGAAACTTGCCGGAATGGATCAGCCGCAGGGCCGATTCGTGATCCACGCTCTCGGTGTTCATCGAACGGATGAGCGTCAGGTCGTCCACCACTCGGGCCGTGTGCGGCAGTAGCTCGCACAGCTCGATGCCCGAGTTGCCGTGCCGCTCGAACTTGAACGGTGAGCCGAGCACGTTTCCCCTCTGTTTGTCGAAATGGATTTCCAAGTCACCGCCGGGATAGGGTTGCCCGTGATACTTGTTGAGCGTCGGTTTGGGGTCGAACAGGTCCATCTGGCTCGGCCCGCCGTGTTGAAACAAGCAGATCACCGCGCGAGCCTTGGCTGGCGCGCTATTCCCGCTTCGCCGCGGCGCCTCGTCGGCGTGGACCTGCGTTGGGCCGTCGGCCAGAAATTGGGCAAGCGCCATCGTGCCCAGCGACCCGGCGTAATTGCCGAGAAACACACGACGCGATACTTGATTGAGTGCCGTCGAGAAAATGGCCATGCCGTCGCAATCCTATTCCACGTACATAAATGCGCTACTCGCCATCAGCATCTGACAAAAATCGGTCCACGCCTTTTGTTCGGCGTCGCCCTGCCCCGCGTAATGCCCGCGCTGCGTGCTTACAAACTCTACGGCTGATTGCCGCTCCTGCATCGTCGGTTCTCGTCCCAGAGCCAGCAGAAACCCGCGCTCGATGCGGGCTTGCTCCTGGGCGCCCGCCTCGCGCGCCAGACGTTCGGCGAGCCGTCCGGCTTGTTCGACCACGAACGGCGAGTTGAGCAAGCACAGCGACTGCAGCGGCATGGTCGATGTCGTCCGCTCCAGGCAGTTGAACACCAGCGTCGGCGCGTCGAACACGTTCAGCATGCTTAGGGTCTGGGTACGACGCTGCTGCAAATAGAGCGATCGGCGATCGGCGCCCGGCACACCGGCTCCAACCAGGACTTCGCCTGAATCGTTTCGCGTTGTCGGCACATATGGGCCGCCGAGGGTGCGGTCGAGCCCGCCACCGACAGCCAACATGGCATCGCGAATCGATTCGGCATCAATCCGCACCAGCGAATAGCGCCACAACAGCCGATTCTCCGGGTCAAGCTCGTGGGCTTTCGGCACTAGATCGCTCGATTGCCGGTATGCGGCCGAGTTGAGCATCAGCCGGTGCACTGCCTTCAGGCTCCAACCACTGCGCACGAACTCGCCGGCCAGATGGTCCAACAATTGAGGGTGTGAGGGGGGCGAGCCGCTGGCGCCCAGGTTTTCAGAAGTCGCGACGATTCCACGGCCAAAATGGCGCTGCCACGCGCGATTCACCTGCACGCGCGCCAGCAGTGCCGCGGGACGCGAGCCTTCGGCCGTTAGCCAACGGGCCCAGGCCAGCCGCCTGCCCGTCGAATTTGCGCCCTCGACCGCAGGCTTGATCGCCAGTTGCCCTGTCGAGTCGCTCAAGGCGCCTAGTGGAGCGGGCTCGACGCGCTCGCGCCGCGCGGCGTGGTCGCCGCGCTCAAGCAGAAATACCTCGGGCGGTTTCCGAGAGCGATCCACAGCGCAGGCGATCTTGCCCGGCCGCTCACCCCGCGAGCGCTCCAGATCCTTGATCGCCGCCGTGAGCTGTTTCTCTTTCGCTGCGATCGCTTCCAGCGCCTTCTTGGTCTCGTCGGTCGCGTCGGCGCCGGCCACGCTCCGTTCTACCCTCACGTTGTCGACGACAAAACTCCGGCCGCAGCAATACTCGAACCCAAAACCGCCGTTGGCCAGATCTTCATCCGAAAGCGTAAGCGGCTTTTCCTCGACGATCCAGTCGACCAGATGTTCCAGGCGGAACCTTCCTTTGCCGACATTCGTAATCCGCACGCCGTAGTTGTGGCCGCCCTGATACTTGCCAACGCCCAGCTCGCCGGCCGAATGAGAGTCGGCGCCCGGATAGTCAAGGTGCACCGCCGCGCCGCCGGCTGGGTTGCCGTCGATGAGCACATTGCCGCGCGCCATCGGATCGCTGTCGTTGTAGTCACACAGCCCGATCAGGTACGCTACGCGCGCGGCCGGCGTACCCTCGACCGCCAATTTGTCATCGACCAGGTCGAACGTGACTTGCATCCATGCTCCCGTCTCATCCGGAGTCCAATCGAACGACTCTTTCGTCGACAGCCAACGGTCGCCTGCGCTGTTGCTCTCGATGACTTGTAGCACCCCATCGCTCCGTCGGGCTGCTGGAGCATGTGTCGAGTCGAGCTCGACCGGAGGCGTGCCGGCCGGCACGTCGTCGCCTGGTGCGGTATTGCTCCAATGCTCGGCCAGCGGAGTGCCTCCCTCGTCAAATTCATCGTGGAACAAAACGACGCTCGGCGGACGATTCGCACGCGTCCAATCGGCCAACTCGGCTCGCGTGGCTGAAATCGCGGTGTCGACTCTGCGCGCGTGTTCCTCCCATCGTTCCATCACGCCCGGCGGGTTGGCGTACACGAATCGCTCGTTCGGCTTAACCCAATCGTCGATATTGTGGACGCTGTAAAACACCGCTTGCAGTTGATAGTAGTCGCGCTGCGTGATCGGCTCGAACTTGTGATCGTGGCACTTCGCGCACTGAATCGTCATGCCCAGCAAGCTGGAAGCGACGATCTGAGACGTTCCTTCGAGCACGTGATAACGATCGTCGCGAACTTCGTCGGCGTTGCCGTCGCTCTCACCCGTGCCGTCCTGCGAATTGCGCAAATAGTGCGTGGCCTCCAACAACGAAATGATTTCCGGCGAGGCTGGGCCCGAGCCGTCGAAGCCCGATAACTCGTCGCCGGCAAGTTGCTCAATCACAAAACGGTCGAACGGCTTGTCTTCGTTGATCGTTCGCACGACCCAATCGCGATAACGGTAGGCCAGCGGGCGATCGGTGTCGGCGTTGAAGTAGCCGTTCGAGTCGGCATAGCCGGCGGCGTCCAGCCAGTACTTGCCCCACCGCTGGCCGTAGTGCGGTGAGGCCAGATAGCGCTCGACCATCCGCTCGTACGCGTCCGGC
>CAZUPX010000051.1:0-2683 GCA_964622155.1 uncultured Planctomycetaceae bacterium
CGGCTGGCGGGCCTTGTAGACCGCCCCCATGCCACCCTGGCCCAAGAGTTCGAGGATTTCGAGCTGCGGAAAGTGCGGCGCCAGTTGTTCGGACGTCGGCGGCACGAAGTGGCTGCCGCCGTAGGGGCTCGTGGCAGCCGGCTCGGCGGACTTCGGTGCGCCGCTGCTTCCACCCGCTGCCTGACTCTCCAGGCCGACTAGCAGCAAGCAACGTGGGCAGAGTCCCTCGGGCGTGCCCGCGGGCAGCTCAGTTCCGCAGCTCGGACATCGAGGTACGTCGGTCATCGTAAACCCCGTCGTTGGTCTCCATAGTGTAATGAAGCGAACGGCCGAAAAGGTTACAGGGCCGAAAAGAAGTCCCCCGTTCGATTTTGTCGCGTACCAATGTTATTCAAGTGCTGGCGAGTTTTGGCAACGCTGAAGGCGTGCAACATATCAGCCCAGGGCAACGCCCTGGGACTTGGAGGCCCCGTTCACCATGGCAGCCCTGTAAGGGCGAAACATTCGCTGTGTCGCCCTTACAGGACTGGCGTCATTTTGGGCTTCATGTTACCCAGGGCGTTGCCCTGGGCTTTCTTGTGAAACGCCTTCGGCGTTGAAGAGACGACTCCCCCCGCCACTTGCAAAATGTTGGTGCGGTGCGGGCACCTCGGCGCCAAGAATACAGAGGTGCCGGCTCTTATCTGCGACATCTGTGTAATCTGTGGACCGTTCGATTTGACTCGGGGAGTGATCCACAGATCTCGCAGATTACGCAGACGGGAACATGGCGCGGCCGAGCCAGGTCAGCTCGCGAAGACGCCAAAAAGGTCGCGAATTTCGTCGTCCACGTCCTGCGGACGAGCGACCGTGGTCGCGATCTCCTTGCGCAAGCGGTCTCGATACCGCCGGCGCAGGCGGTGGACGGCGACTTTGACGGCCCCTTCGGTCATGCCGCACCGGTATGCAAGCTCTCGGTAGTTTGCCCGCTGGCTACCGCTGGCAAGGCAGACCTTGAGTTCGGAGAATAGGGCTTCGTTCCCGGCGGCGACATACTCCTCGCGCACACTACCGAGCACTCGATCGGGCAGCGCCAAGACCCATTGTTGTTGATACAGCTTTTCGGCGGTCAACTCATGCGACGGTTCGAGTCGATAGCGGGATTCAGCCGCGGCACGGTGGAGCGGAATCAGCGCCTTCCCGCCGCCCCGCTTGCGGGCACGAGCAAAGTCGCGCTGGTTGGCCAGAAAGTGTTTCACGGCCGCCAGCAGATAGGAGCGAAACTTTCCACGCGCCCGATCGGCGGCTGCGACGTAATTTTTCTCCAGCAGTTGGGCGAAAAACGCTTGCGTCAGATCCTCGGCTTCGACCGGGGAATGTCCGCTGCGGCGAACGAAGGCATAAAGCGGATACCAGTACGCTCGGCAAAGCGTGGCGAGCGCTTGCCGCGACTGGTCCGTGCTGTTGCGTCCGGCCGCCAGCACGACCGTCCACTGGGTCGTCATGAAACGCCCGGCACGAACGGCGCTCAGGGGATGGTCGTCTTGACTGCGGGGCATGGCCCAATTTCACACCTCGTGCGCACGGATTGCAACGAGTTTGTCGCAATTCTTCGATTTCGAGAAGTCACGGCCGACCGGACAGCGAAATTCCGCAGTCGGTCGGTCTTATGCCTGCCATTTCGGCTTGCGCTTGTTGAAAAATGCGTCGATGCCTTCGCGAATTTCGGCCGTCTCCCAGGCGTCTGCCAGGGCCTTGGTGGTGTACTCGAAGTTTTCTTCGGCCGTGTGCGTGCTCACGTGGCGGACAAGTTCCTTGGCGCTGGCCACGGCGCCGGGGGCACAGACCAGGGCGGCCGTGATCTCGCGCTCGACGGCCCGGTCGAGGTCTTCGGTGGTCGACACGACCTCGTCCAATAGGCCAATCTTCGCCGCCGCTTGCCCGTCGAGCTTCCAGGCGTTGAGAAATATGCGCCGCGAGTTGGGCACTCCGATCTTGGCCACGACGTACGGCGATATGGTTGCCGGGATGAGGCCCAAAGTCACCTCGCTCAGCCGGAACGTCGCGTCGGCCAGGCCGATCGCGATGTCGCACACCGAGATCAACCCCAAGCCGCCACCGAACGCCGAACCGTTGATGCGCCCGATCAGCGGCTTGGGCAGCGAGTCGAGCTGCGAGAGAATGCCGGCGAATTCCCGAGCGTCGGCGATGCGGCCTTCGCGCGTGTTGGTGGCCTGGTGTTTCATGCCCTTCAGGTCGCCCCCGGCACTGAACACTTCGCCGGTCCCGGTTAGCACGATAACCCGCACCGACGGATCGTCGGCGAGCTGTTTGGCGGCGGCCCCCACCTCGCGCATCAGCGGCTGCGACATTGCGTTCTTCGACTCGGGCAAATTCAGCTTCAGCCACGCCACTCCCCGCGGTTCGACTTGCACGTCGATCATCTCGAAAGCGGTCACGGTTCGTTCTCCTGGCGGTGTGGTGGCGATGCGGCCGTCAGGCTCAATCTCGACGGCCCACGAGCAATGGTAGAATACCGCGCGACGCCTGAAAAGAGTGGGCAAATCGCGGTCGAACGAGTCGCGCCACGCGCAACCTTAAGCCCCGGCCGGGCCGCCAGAGATCCGCGTCTGGAATCCCGAATTGAACTCGGCTAGAATCTCGAAAGACGGCTTTTGTTCCTCTTCTTCCCAGGGAGTTCCCC
>CAZUPX010000052.1:0-3727 GCA_964622155.1 uncultured Planctomycetaceae bacterium
GAAGTAGTGGTCGGTCCCGGCGCGCCGGGACCAATCACTTTCCCTACGATATCTCGTACAACGACTGGCTTTTCACGATCGCGTAGTCGTCGGGGAAAGTGTGGAACGCCTGCACTAGCAGGCTGCGGTTGCGGGCTTCGAGATTGATGTAGCTCAAGGCTCCCAGCGCCATGCGGCCGCTGGAGTTGAAGCGGTAGAGCATGCCTTGATGCTGACCGTCGCAGGCCAGCTCCTGCTGAAAGGTCCAAAACACCTCGGGCTCGACCGGCTCGAGCTGAAAGTTGACCTGATAGCGGACTCCGCCGCGACATTCGACGCGGTCGCTCCCCTCGCCCTTCAGGCGATACGACATCAGCCGCCGCTTCTGCGGCAGAGGATGATGGGCGCTGGTGGCCACTTCCGTGAGCGTCAGACCCTGATAGCGCCACGTGACCACGTGGCCCGCGCTGGTGATGTTGACCGTGGCTTCGTATCCGCCGCGCTGGATCGTGCGCGTGCTGTGAATTTGAAACAGCTCCGGGTGCAGCGCTCGACCGTAAAGTTGAAAAACCAGCTCGGCGACTTTCGGTCTGACGGATAGCACGACGGCGAGCTCCTCGCAAAAACCTGCCCACGGTTCGGTATCGGATCCGACAGTCGCCTATTATAGGCACCGGCGGCGCGCGCTCAAAGAGACTTTTCCGGTCCAATCGTGGCGAATAAAAAACGGGGCTTGACTTTTCAGAGAACGCTACTCCGCGCGCTCGAAAATCGTGCTGCTAGCACGAGGGGTCGAGCGCTCGGTGCACGAGATGAGCAAATCTGGTGCCCGTTCGTCGGACAAAAAATCACCGGCCCGCCTTTGCTCTTGACGTTCAGCCGAGCGTGACAAAAATGTCGTACAGCGCGTGCGTGCCGGCCGCGATTCCAAAGCCCCGGTACACGAACAACGCCGCGAAGACCGCGCCGGCCGTAAAGCGAAACCAGAAGCTGAAGCCGTCGAAGCTCTCGCCGTGCGGGCCGAGATAGTGCGCCGCCGCAAACACCAGGCTGGTCAAGACCACCGCGCTGGCCGTACGCACGCCGTGTGCCGCGCCGGCTCGCGCCAGGCACAGCGCGATGCCGGGCAACAACAGCAAGCGGAACAACACTTCTTCATAGACTCCGGCCCCCACGAAACCCAAAACCGCTCCCAGCACGGCCGCCCTATCGGCGCCGGACCCGAGAGCACTGTGGGCCGCCTCGGCTCCGCCGGCACCCAGAAGTTGTTGCACGACAAGCCCTTGCAACCGTCCCGCCAGCACCAGGCCCAGGGCCAGCACCGCGCATTCGGCAAACATCGTGTACAACACCCGCGCCGAAAGCCGCCAGCGATCGCGGGTCATGTGGTGCCAGGACAACAAGAGGCCGATGGTCAGGGCCGGCAGCAAGAAATATTGCCCAAAGCCCAGCAGGTCCAAAAACTGCCGCAGCCAGACATCGGCCCCGTTGCGGACGGCCTGTGACCCCAACACCACCACCCCTGCCTCGTACCCAATCAACAAGGGCAGCACAAACGCCAAACTCACCAGTGGCCGGCGCGATTGGCGCCAATAGGCATGCAGGGTCGCCTTCCATGGACTTTCGGCGGGTAGTTCGGTGACCGCCATGCGATGCCAAGGGCGAAAATGTTGCTGTGACGAGACAGGCCGATTGTGAACATTGACCTGCCCCCTTCATCTTCGGCCGTGGTCGATTGCCGGCTTGAGAGGCGGATGGTGCTTAGGTGGTGCGCACGACCTAGGATTTGCCACCGAGAGCCCCGAGGGCACAGAGACGACAAATGATTAGTCCGGATTTTGCTTCCTGAGCCTCGCTCAGTGTCCTCTGTGTGCTCTGTGGCAAATCCTATTTCCCAATCATCCGCCAACCAGCGACTCGGTGCCCGTAATGCCGCCCAAGTGATAGAAGGCCAGTGCCAGAATGGCGTACACCGCCAACAGCATCACCCCTTCAAGCCAATGCGTCTCGCCGTCCAGGCAGACCAGGGCCAGGACGATGATCGAGATGGTCACCGCCACGATCTCCATGGGCGTGAAGTGCAAGTCGAGCGGGCGGTCGTGTCCCAACCCCATGCTGGCAAACACCAATAGCGGCGCCACGAACAACGCGATCTGCATGCCGCTGCCCACCGCGATGTTGACCGACAGGTCCATCTTGTTTTTGAGCGCGACGATGACAGCAGTCGAGTGCTCGGCGGCGTTTCCGATGATGGCCACGATGATGACACCCACGAACACTTCGCTCATCGACATGGCCCGAGCGGCCTCATCGACCGAGTGCACCAGCAGCTCGCTCGTCAGCGCCACGCCGAGGGTCGATGCCACAAGCACGGCGATCGCGGTCCTTCTCCGCCAGGGGCGTTCGCCCGCCGCATGCGAAGCCGCCTGCGACTCCTCGGCCTGTTGAGCGGCGAATATCGAGCGGTGCGTGCCCAGCGTGAACACCAGGCTCAGGACATAAACGACCGCCAGGATGACGGCGATTTCTTCGCTGAGATACTCGACGGTCCGCAGTTGCTCGGCGCCCAGTGGCAAGCTGCTGGCAAAGACGTGGTAATACAGTGTCGGCATGATCAGGCCGATCGTGGCCAGGGCCAAAAGCGTTGCGCCCATGCTGGCTGCCGTGCGGTTGAAATGTTGATGTTTGTACTTGAGACCTCCCAGCGTGGCGGACAAGCCGAGCACCAACAGCACGTTTCCGATGATCGACCCAGTGATCGAGGCTTTCACCAGCGGATACATCTTCGGCCCTTCGATCAGTGCCGCCAGCGCGATGATTAACTCCGCTGCGTTGCCAAAGGTCGCATTGATGAGTCCGCCAATGCCCGGCCCAAGCGTGGCCGACAGGGCTTCGGTGGCCCGACCCATCAGTCCGGCCAGCGGAATGGTGGCCACGCCCGAGGCGATGAACACCCACAGATCACCCGTCTCGAAGTACCACAGCCCAACGGCCAGCGGAAACGCCACAAGCAGCCAATCCAACAGATGCGCGGCCAGGTGTTGGCCAAGGCCAGCAAGGATCGATGGTCGCTTTGATTTCATAAACGAGCCTGGAATTGATTTTGGCATCGACAGTTTAACCGGTGAGCCCCAGCGGGCAACCTCGTTGCAGAGGCCGCGCTGGCATCTTTCGGGCATTATGTGTATATTTGTACATTAATGAGAAGGCGAGCCGAAGTGCTTTGGGGCCGTCAGGCACGGCGTGCCTGACGTACCAAAAATGGACAACGAAGCCAACCATCTGAAGGCTGTCGGGCGCGGATCGGCCATCAATCCGCCGAATCGCTTCGAGCGGGTGCGCGTCGAAGAAGATTTTGAGCAGCTCGAAGCACTCGACGAGGTGTTTGAGGAGCATCGGCTGCCGACGGTGTTCTTGCCCAACGAGTCGCGGCGTGTGATCGCGACCAACGACAGCCCCGACGTGCCGTTTCGCTACAGCATCAACCCCTATCGCGGCTGCGAGCACGGGTGTTCGTACTGTTACGCCCGGCCGGGTCACGAATTTCTGGGCATGAATGCCGGGCTCGATTTCGAGACTCGCATCCTCGTCAAGTACGACGCGCCCCAGCGGCTCCGCGAGGAGTTATCCGAGGCAGGCTGGGAGGCTGAGACGATTTCGATGTCGGGCGTGACCGACTGTTACCAACCGGCCGAGCGAAAATTTCGGCTCACGCGCGGCTGCCTGGAGGTGATGCTCGAAGCGCTGC
>CAZUPX010000053.1:0-2707 GCA_964622155.1 uncultured Planctomycetaceae bacterium
CGTCATGATCTCGATGTCCCAACCGCACAGCTTGCTGGCCAGGCGCACGTTCTGTCCGCGGCGGCCGATGGCCAGCGACAACTGGTCCTCGCGCACCAGCACAATGGCCCGTCCCAACATCTGACAGAGAATGACTTCCTCGACTTCGGCGGGCTGCAGGGCGTTGGGGATCAGGACCTGCAAGTCATCGCTCCAGCGTACGATGTCGATGCGTTCGCCGGCCAGTTCATCGACGATGTTCTTGATTCGGTTTCCGCGCACTCCGACGCAGGCCCCGACACAATCGACGCGCTGGTCGGAGCTGCTCACGGCCACTTTGCTGCGATAGCCCGGCTCTCGGGCCATGGCGCGGATTTCTATCACGCCGTCGGCGATTTCTGGAATCTCCTGTTCGAAGAGCCGTTGGACCAACTGGGGCCGGGTGCGGCTCAAGATCACCTTCACGCGGCTGCCGGCCTTGCGAACTTCGAAGACCGTGGCCCGCACGCGCTCGTTGGGATGGTGCGTCTCGCCGGGGATCTGCTCGCTGCGCGGAAGAATGGCCTCGACGTTGGTGAGCGACACCGTGGCCGCGCCCCCTTCGTAGCGCTGCACCACGCCGGTGATCATTTGCCCCATCAGTTCGTGATATTCGTCGTACAGCGCGTCGCGCTCGGCCTCGCGAATCTTTTGGATCATCACCTGCTTGGCAGTTTGCGCGCCAATCCGCCCCACGGTCTCTTCGGGATCGAGCGGAACTCCGTTGTGCGTTCCGCTGATCGAGCCGTCTTTGCGGTCGATCTGAACGACGATGTCGGCCTCTTCGCCGTATTGCTTTTTGGCGGCCGAGACCAATGCGGCTTCGATGGCCGTAAAAACGACTTCCTTATCGACGTTCTTGTCGCGATGGATCGCGTCGACGATCCGCAGCACTTCGGTGGCGTTCATATTGTCTGTCCAGTCCCCCCGTAGGGGCGAAAATCGAATTGTCGGGCTCAGTACCCGGCGGTGCGTCGCGGACGCAAGGCGGCCGTGCGACGAACCGATCCGGCAAGCTGTCCCTCACCGAATTGTAAATCGCTGAGTTTTTCCTCGATCGATGTGAATCTTAGTCGTCCTTCTATATCATTCGTGTCAGTCGGCTTTTCAAGCCTGCATATCTTCAAGCCGGACCCTCCGGCCGCACCCAGTTCTCGCCCGTATGTGGGTCGAACAAATGAACGTTCGCCGTGTCGATGCTGATTGCGACTCTCTCGCCAACTTGCAAATCGGACCGCGGCTCGATCCTACTCAATACGTAAATCACGTCGTCGTTGTGCACCATCTGACCCTGGCCAGCGTTCCAACTCGTTCGTCCAACTTCCAATGTCGCAATCGTCGAATCGCCAAGCATTTCGATCAACCGCACGATCGCCTGGATTTGTGAGCCATCCGCCCGCGTGTTCTCGATTCGAACGTGCTCAGGTCTCACCCCCAAAACGGCTGGCCGCGAACGATTCTCCCCCCTCATCAGCAATCGCTGTTCGAGCGAAATCGAAAAATCCCCGAACTGGAATTGAAAGCGGCTGTCGCCGTTGACTAGTTGTCCCTCGATAAAGTTCATGGCCGGTGTGCCGATGAAACCCGCCACGAACTGGTTGGCGGGCCAGTCGTAAAGGTCCATCGGTCTGCCGGCTTGTTGGATCGTTCCCTCGTTCATAACGACGATTCGTTCGCCCAGCGTCAGGGCTTCGACCTGATCGTGGGTCACGTAAATCATCGTCGTTTCAAGCCGCTGGTGAAGCTGCTTGAGTTCTCGCCGCATCTCCACTCGCAGCTTGGCGTCCAGGTTCGACAACGGTTCGTCGAACAAAAACACCGCGGGCTTGCGGACGATTGCTCGCCCCAGCGCCACCCGCTGCCGCTGTCCACCCGACAACTGGCGGGGATACCGCTCGAGCAAATCTTCAATTCCCAATGTGCGAGCCGCCTGATGGACCTGGCGAGCGATTTCATATCGTCGCGCGGCCAGTGCGGCCCGACGCTTGGGGGACAGAGCCCAGCGCCACAGCCAGTCGAATCCGCTTAATCTCTCGCGCAGTTCCAATCCAAACGCCAGGTTTTTGTACACCGTCAGGTGCGGATACAAGGCGTAGTTTTGGAACACCATCGCGATGTCCCTGTCTTTGGGCGGGACATCGTTGACGACCCGTGTGCCGATCGTTATCGTTCCGCCCGAGAGATCCTCCAGTCCGGCGATCAGTCGCAGCGTCGTTGTTTTGCCACAACCGCTGGGACCGACCAGGACGAGAAACTCTCGGTCGAACACCTCCAGGTTGATTTCCTTTACGGCCCAAACCTTCTCACCGCGCTGAGCCTCCTCACCGCGCTTAGCACTGCCGGGGTAGACCCTCGACACGTTCTCGAGGACAACGCCCGCCATGCCAGCCGCTCAAAGGTGAAGAGGACGCCATCCGCAGTTCGGGCGACCCGCACGCCCGAAGCGGCAAAAAACGTTTTGGCCACACAACTTAGCTAAATTCGTAATCCGGTAAAGATACCGATTATCGGGGGGAGTGTCAAGGAGCCCAGAACGGGTGAAGAGCGGCGGGGTGCGCGAGTGGATTCCGGCGTTTAGGCGGCGTTGGCCCAGTAAGCTTCCCAGTGATCGCTGTAAACGCAGGTACAGAGGCCGGCCATGCGGTTGACGCGGCGGACACGCCAGCGGGCACCCGTTTGTTTCAACCGT
>CAZUPX010000054.1:0-1520 GCA_964622155.1 uncultured Planctomycetaceae bacterium
GTGATCGGTGCGAATGCCACTCAAGCGCGCGGCCGTCTCGTTGCCCCCCATCGCGTACAAATGCCTGCCCACCACGGTCCGGCTCATCAGCAGCCATGCCAGAAAGCTGAGCACCAGAAAAATAAGCAGCGGATTCCACCAGGTCGTGCCCAAGCGGCTGAACGCCTCGTCGTTGACGTAAATCTGCGTCGTTTTCCCAGTCTTGGTGAGCGCGGCGGTGACTTCCTGGACAAACACGCGGGCAAGGCTGCGCAATCCGACCAGCGAGGCCAGCGTGGCCACAAACGGCGGCAGTCCGACCACGGTGATCAGCCAGGCGTGCAGTGTGCCGATCAAGAATCCAACGGCCAGCGTGCCGGCGATCGCTGCCGCAAACACGCCGGCCCCCAAGTTCTGCGTCATGGGGTTGCCGGCCTCGTCCAACGGGGCCAGGGCCAACATGATCGACGCGCACACCGAGCCACTGAAGGCGATCACCGAGCCACTCGACAGGTCGATGCCGCCCGAGATGATGACGATCGCGGCTCCTAGCGCAAACACGCCCAGCAGCGACGTCTGCCGCAGGATTTCTTGGGCATTCGGCAGCGGCTTTTCACGATACGCGTCGCTGAAGATGGTCGTTGCCGCGACCACGACGACGATCGCCGCGATGAGCCCCAGCTCGTTGGAATGTTCGCGGGCCCAACGACGCGCCGGTCCGCTCGTGTCGTTAACCAGCGCGGGCGTCATGATCCGCTCAGGTTGTGTTCCGCCAACCACTTCTTGAATTCGCCGAGCGAAAGAAACTCAGTCGAGGGAAGGAACATATCCTTGGCCAAGGGCGAGCCGCTGTCGGGGTGCACGACGCGCAAGCCGGTGACCAGTAGATCGCCATCGGCGGTCGTGAAATCGTGCTTCTGGGGATCATAGCCCGGCAGCATCTCATGGATCGTTTCGTGGTCGCCTTCCGCCAGGGCCTTCATCAGCCGCGTGCCGCGGTAACCCATGTCGTAGGGGTTCTGCACGACCATGGCGTCGATATTGCCGACGGTCATGTGGCCGATCGCCTTGGGCGCGGCGTCGAAGACCACCACCGTGACTTTGTCGCGGATGTTCCGCTGTTTGACCACCTCGGCAATCGCGTGCGCGTTGTAAGCCCAGATGCCGACCAACACATCGAGGTCCGGATTGCGGTCCAGCGCGTCCTTGACATTCTTCATGGCGACGCTCAGGTCCATGTCGTCGCCGAGGTTCTCCACCTGCTTGAATTTGTCGCCGGCGCCCGTGGCGAAGCCGTCGATCCGTTCGACGGCATTGGCGGCGCTCTTGAGCCCGACGAACGTGGAGTACTTGCCGCCTTGCGGCCTGATGCCGGCGGCGGCTTTGCCCAGCTCCTGACCACCGACGACGTTGTCGGTGCCCAGGTAGGCGAAGCGCGACTTGCGGCCGGTGGCCCGATCGACGTCCGAATCGATGGCGATCACCTTGATGCCCGCCTTCTGGCAATCGTCCATCGCCTTGGCAATGGCCTCGTTTTTGGC
>CAZUPX010000055.1:0-2792 GCA_964622155.1 uncultured Planctomycetaceae bacterium
TAGGCCGCGTCAGGAGCACGTAATGCGATTACTTCGGTATTCCATCAACGTCACTTTGGACGGGTGCTGCGATCATCGTGCAATTTCCGCGGACGAAGAGTTGCATCGTCATGCGGTCGAGAACCTCGACCATGCCGATGCCCTCCTCTTGGGGCGGGTGACTTACCAAATGATGGAGGCAGCGTTCCGGCCGCCCGCGCAGACGGGAGCGAGGCCTGATTGGATGGAGCCCTTCGCCCGGACGATCGACGCGAAGAAGAAGTATGTCGTGTCGAGTACCTTGGACCGGGTCGATTGGAATGCGGAGCTCGTGCGAGGAGATCTGGCGAAGGCCGTTCAGCAGCTCAAGCGGGAGTCGGGTAACGGACTGGGCACGGGTGGCGTGAAGCTCCCGATGGCGTTGGCGGAGCTGGGATTGATCGATGAGTACGAGTTCGTGGTGCAGCCCAGGCTAGCGGGCCACGGGCCGACATTGTTCGCGGGGCTATCGAAGTGGGTCGACTTAAAGCTCGTGAGCCGGCTGGAGTTCAGCTCGGGGGCGGTGGCGATGCGGTATGAGCCGAGAAGGTAAGCCTTCCCCGCAAAGCCCGGGCAGGTCGCAATCGCGGCCTAACAATTCATTCAAGCCGACGCCGCTTCGCGGCGCGGCTTAGTTCAGGCGTTAGGCATCGCAATCAATCGCACACAAGGATGAATATGAACCTGCATTCGAAGGCCCTACTAAAAGCGCTAGTCGTTCTCATCTGCGCCGCGACGCAAGCAGCGCATGCTCAGGCTCCACAGACGACCGGCGTGATCTTCGAGAATGTCCGCATTTTCAGCGGCACGTCCGACCGGCTTTCGGGTCCTTCGCATGTTTTGGTGGTGGGCAATGTCATCAAAACGATTTCCAGCGCTCCCATCGCAGCGCCGCCTGAAACGGCGGTGAAACGCATTGAAGGGAGCGGGCGCACGCTCATGCCCGGGCTGATCGACGCCCACACCCACATCATGTTCGCGACTGTGCCGCAGGTGGTAGTGCTCACGAGCGACATCGGCTTTATCAATGTAGCTGCCGTCAATGCCGCCAATGAGATGTTGATGCGCGGCTTCACCAGCATCCGCGACCTGGGCGGGCCCGTATTCGGGCTGAAGCGCGGCATCGACATGGGGTTGGTTCCGGGGCCACGGATCTGGCCAGCGGGTGCATTCATCTCGCAGACCGGCGGCCATGGCGACTTTCGGCTGCCGAATGAACTGCCGGCGCCGCCGGGCAGCTTCACCTTCAGCGAGCGCGTCGGTGCCGCGGCGATCGCCGACAGTGCCGACATGGTGCGGCAGCGGACGCGCGAACAGCTGGCGCTGGGCGCGTCGCAGATCAAGCTGATGGCCGGTGGCGGCGTTGCGTCGAGCTACGACCCGCTCGATGTCACGCAATACACCGTCTCCGAGCTGCGCGCCGCGGTCGAGGCAGCGGAGAACTGGGGCACCTATGTCACGGTGCACGCTTATACGCCGCGCGCCGTTCGTCAGGCGATCGAGGCAGGGGTCAAATGCATCGACCATGGCCAGCTCCTCGACGAGCCGACCGCGAAGCTGATGGCTGAAAAGGGCATTTGGTGGAGCCTGCAACCGTTCCTCGACGACCAGCCGTCGGCGTTTCCGGAAGGCTCGCCGAACCGAAAGAAGCAGCTGGAGATGTTCGGCGGCACCGACACCGCCTACGCTTTGGCCAGGAAGTTCAAGATCAAGACGGCGTGGGGAACCGACACGCTTTTCAACGCCGAGAACGCGGCGCAGCAGGGGGCGCAGCTCGCAAAAATGGTTCGTTGGTACACGCCGGCCGAGGTGCTGAGGATGGCAACTTCGAACAATGCCGAGCTGCTCGCCTTGTCCGGATTGCGCAGCCCCTATGCCGGCAACCTTGGCGTTGTCCAGGCGGGTGCCCTTGCCGACCTGCTGCTGGTGGACGGCGACCCGATCGCGAACATCAAGCTGATCGAGGATCCCGCCAAGAACTTCCTTGTGATCATGAAGGACGGGAAGATCTACAAGAATGTCCAGAAATGATTCGACTATGCCAGGAGGCTAGGGTCAGGTCTAGCATCGTGGCATCCGTCAAGGGAGTCCAGGGTCAGTTTTAGCATCGTAAGCACGATCGAGTGCGAACTCTGCGGGTCGCAATCGATGGCTATGATTTTCTTCGCCATTGCCTTGATTGTTATTATCTTGTTTATTGCGAAATGATATCAAATTGCAAGAATGGAGCATGTTAAATAAGGTATGGACATGTCAACCCAGCAAATCTTAGTACGACTCCCTGAAGACAGTAGCCGCCAAGCTTAAGGCGGCAATTCCTGCGCGCCAGCGCAATAAGTTTGTTGCCCAACTGGTGGCAACCGCGGTCGCTCGCCACGAGGATGCGCTTGCGAAGATCGCCACTGCGGTGACCAACGAGGAAAAACGCAACCCAAAAATCGCGAAGGAGACGCGCGATTGGGAAGCGACCATAGGCGACGGCTTAGCGGAAACACATGGCGGGCGTGCAAAGCCTCGAGCGCGGTGAGGTAGTCTGGGTCAATCTGGATCCGACGGTGGGAGGAAAAATCCAGAAGCGCCGGCCTTGCGTTGTGGTGTCGCTCTGGTCATGTCCGGCTTTGTTGAGGATGGCAATTTGGTATCGTTCGTCTTGGGTGAGATGTGTGTAGTCCATTCCAGGCAACTTTGACTTGGCGGTTGAGGGGGCTTGGATGCTATCGCATCTCGCCCAACCAACCCGTTAATCAGAGTTGCACTTCGAACTTGAACTCGCG
>CAZUPX010000056.1:0-7647 GCA_964622155.1 uncultured Planctomycetaceae bacterium
GCTGGTCGTTGTTTGCAATCGACCATTTGGGGTTGCTGGCGCCGGAAGTTTCCGAGCCCGTCGCGTTGGAGGTGCGCGCCTTGCGCGGACCTCGGCGCATTCCGCCGCCGCCGTTCGACCCGCTGCGAACCGTCGGCACGCCCGAGCGAAGTCGGCTGGATGTAGTCTCGCTGGCGGTGCGCGACGGCGCCCAGTGGCGGCCGGTGTCAGGCAAGTTCACGCTGTTTGTCGACGGATACCTGGCACATGTCCGCGCCGGCGACACGCTGCGCGTATTCGGACAACTGTCGGCCATCCGGCAACCGGCGAACCCCTGCGAATTCGATCGGGCCAGCTACGCCCGAGCCGATCGGCGGCTGTGTGGCGTGTCGACCGACTTTCTCGAGTGTGTCACGACGGTCTCGCCCGGCTCGACCTGGACTTGGGCGCGTGGGATCGACGCGCTGCGTGGCGGTGGCGACGCGCTGTTGTGGCGCAACTTGCGCCCGCAGCGCTCGGGACTGGCCTCGGCCATGTTTCTTGGTTCGCGCGAGGAACTCGAGCCCGAGCGGGCCGAAGCCTTTATGGAGACCGGCACGATTCACCTGCTGGTGATCTCGGGCCTGAACGTCGGCATCCTGGCATGGTGCTTGTTTCTGGTCACGCGCGCGGCGCTCGTTCCGGACCGCATTGCACTTGGCATCGTGGCGATGGCGTGCGTGTTGTATGCGGTGGCCACCGACGCGCAGCCGCCGGTCGTGCGGGCCACAGTCATGGTGCTGGTGGCCTGCGCGGCGATGATGCTGGGGCGCCGCCCGTTTGGCTTCAACTCGATCGCAGCCGCCGGCCTCGTCGTGCTGGCCATCAATCCGGCGGAACTGTTTCGAGCCGGCACGCAACTTTCGTTTCTGTCGGTGGGAGTGCTGGCGTGGGTTGCCGAGCAAAGGTCGCGCCGTAAGCCGCTTGAACCGTTGGATCGGCTGATTGCTCGCACGCGGCCTTGGCCGCAAAAAGTGGCTCGTCGCGTTGCCACCGAGATCTCGCGAGCGACGCTGGTGAGCGCGGCCATTTGGATCGTGATCTGCCCGTTGGTGATGGCCCGTTTTCACTTGCTCTCGCCGGTGGCGGTGGTGCTGGGTCCACTCTTGAGCCTGCCGGTGGCATTGGCGATGGGCTCGGGGTTCGGCATCTTCGCGGCCGGATGGATTCCCGGCCTGGCCGGCGCGCTGGGCTGGGTGTGCGACACGAATCTGGCGTTCATGGACAACTGCGTGGCATCGGCACGGCAGTGGCCGGGCAACCATTTTTGGGTGGCTGGGCCTGGCAACTGGTGGCTGGCGGGTTTCTACGTCGCGGTGGCCTGGTGGGCGCTTATGCCGCGCTTCGCGCCGCCGCGGCGTTGGTGCGTGGCATTGTTGGCCGGCTGGTCGGCGATCGGTCTGGCGGGCTCGTGGGTCACTGGGCGCGACACGTCGAAGCTCGAATGCGCGTTTCTCTCGGTGGGTCATGGCACGGCAGTGGTCGTCGAGCTGCCGGGCGGACAAACGCTGCTCTACGACGCCGGGCGGCTGGGCTCGCCGGGGTACGCGGCCAGCGCCGTTGCGGGCTACCTCTGGTCGCGCGGCATCACGCACCTCGACGCGGTCGTCCTGTCGCACGCCGACGCCGACCATTACAACGCCGTGCCGGAGCTGGTGAAGCAATTCTCGGTGGGCGCGGTGTACGTGTCGCCGATGATGTTCGAGCGGCCGTCTCGCGGGCTGGAAGCATTGCGCGAGGCGATCAACCGCGCCGGCGTTCCGCTGGGCGAAGTGTGGATTGGCGACCGGCTGCGCGCGCTCGGCGGCGCTCGGATCGAAGTGCTTCACCCTCCGCGCGAAGGTGTGCTTGGCAGCGACAACGCCAACAGCATCGTGTTGAGTGTCGAATTCGACTCGCGACGGCTGTTGCTATGCGGCGACTTGGAAGGGCGCGGGTTGCAGGAGGTGATGGCCGAACCGTCCGCGCGTTGCGACGTGCTATTGGCTCCTCATCACGGCAGCGCCCAAAGCGATCCGCCCGGCTTTGCCGAGTGGTGCGCGCCGCGCGTGGCCGTCGTCAGCGGCGGACCGCGCGATCGAGTCGAGGTTGCCACGGACGCCTACCGCGCCCACGGCAGCCGCGTGCTGCACACCGCCACCAGCGGCGCGGTGCGCGTCTCAATCGCCGATGGCAAGCTGACCGTCGACACCTGGCGGCAAACGCGCGATTGATGTCGAAGCCTGTGCGGTTGCTCAACTTGCCCGCGCCCTAGCTTGGCGACAGCGAACTACCAAACCGCGCCGCCGCGAGCCGCAGGCAGCCAGAACGACGAGACCCATGGCGGCGAGCACGACGCTGCTCGGTTCGGGTACGGCGGGGGTCATCAGGAAGGCGTGTTGTTCCCCATCGATGATCCCAACGCCTACGATTTGCCCGCTGTCGTTGATCCCGTGTGCGGACACTAAGTCCCAGCCCGACAGCGGATCAATAAGCGTGTTCAAATCGGTCATCAAGCCGCCGCTGTACAAAAACGCCCCGCCCGACGAACCGACGGGCCTTACGGAAACGCCAACCACTTGACCAAAGGCGTTAATGTCGGTCGCGGCACCGCCCGTCATGCCAGGGAGCGTTCCCAAATCTTGCATCACACCGCCGCTGTACAAGAAGGGGTGCTGGAAGTAGTCGGTGATAAATGCCACACCAACGACTTGGCCGCTGTCGTTGACGCCGTATGCCGTAAGGCTGCCTGTGCCGAGCGTTCCCAAGTCGGTCATTACGCCGCCGCTGTACAGGAAAGCGTGCTGGGCTGCATTGCCAGTTGTATAAGCTCTACCAACCACTTGGCCGCTGTCGTTGATGTCGTATGCCACACTGCCGTTGCTGCCGCCGAGCGTGCCCAAGTCAGTCATCACTCCATCGCTATACAAGAAAGCGTGGTCATTGCCGGGTGCTTGAGCTTGCCCCACGATTTGGCCGCTGGCGTTGATGCCCAGCGCATCGCTGTTGCTGCCGCCGAGCGTACCCAGGTCGGTCATTGCTCCGTCGCTGTACATGAACGCATGGGCTGCCGTGTTACCCGTCACGTGGGAGTAGCCCACGATTTGGCCACTATCGTTAACCGCGTGAGCCTCACTAACGATGCCGCCGAGCGTTCCCAAATCGGTCATTACGCCGCCGCTATACAAGAAGGCATGAAGGGCTGCATCGCCAACGGTCGCAGCGTTACCTACCACTTGTCCGCTGGCGTTGATGTCGTAGGCCCAACTGCTGCTACCGCCCAACGTGCCAAGATCGGTGACGGTGTAGCTCGCTGCTGCGCACTGGGTGGCCAGCGCGAGCATGAAAGCGAACGCTGACGCGAGACGAATTGTAGTGTTCATTAGCGGGCTCCTTTGTGCCGCCGTCATTAGCTCCCCGCTCAAATGCGGCGATGCCCTCCTGGCCGGCGCCGATGAGTTTGGGGATACCGACGGATAAAGTCAATATCGGCTCGCACGTTCAGCGCAATCCGCATTGCTGCACAGGCAAACCAAGAAAGGTCCGTAATCTCCGTTCGATTTTCAAAACTTTTTTCAAAATTGCCGTACGTTGTTCGGGAAGGGGGGGTGCAAGCCGCTCGCGTGCAAGAAACGGCCTCCGTTCCGTCCCGGGGACGGATATGGCGAGCCGCATGGGTCACACGACGTTGGATCAACCCTACGCCATCTTTACGGTTGCAACCCAGAGAAAGATGCACACAGCCCCAAAGACGAGCAAGTACGGCTGAACATCAAACCAAAACTGCGCCGACTTAAACGCACGTTCGCCGGGCTTGTCAATGTATTCTCGAACGAAGTCGGCCATCATTTTCTTACCGTCTTCCACGCGCGGGTTTGTTGCGCTCACTATCTCTTCGGCTTGTGTCACTAACTTCGCGGCCTGTGACCAGAATCGGGACTTCGCCCTTGCAATCTGGCCGCCGCGATTCAGGTATCCACCCAAGAAACTGAGCAACAGCGAAACTATTCCGACAACAAAAAGCACGTCCCTCGGCTGCATCGTCAAGTCCGTTGACCGATACATCGCAAAAGCGATGACCGTGCCAGCCACGCCGATAAGAGAGTAAACATACTTGTCTTCGGCCGCCATGATTGCATCGGCCTGCCGCGCTAAGTCGTGGGCTTCGTCTTTGAAGTGCTGCCCTAGATCGTTGGTCGAATCTGTCATTTGGCTTACTGCCCCCTCGCGCTTGCACTGTGTACGGAACGTCCAAGCCGAAGTCCTCACGCGCGCATCCGGCTCTCAGCAAAAACATAGGACACGAAGCGGCCTCGCGGCTGCGGAGTTGACAGCCATTTCCGTCGAGTTCCCCAAAGAATTGCCGTGTTTTTCACGTGGCATCGGTTCGCAGCGGCGTCTTCGAGGGAGTTTCGAGCAAGTGGCGTATTTGACATCTATCCCAAAAAAGGGATAATTCGCAGATGCGGCGGGTGGCGGGTGGCTGGGGCTGAGCGTTAGCGGTGCCCCAGCCGAACTGAGGCACGTTCTCCCCGACGCTCGCGTGGGGCGATCGACAACCTAGCTAGGGCGCCGACTGAAATCGAGCGCGCGCTTGCAGGATCGACTGGGGCACCGCTGCGCTCAGCCCCAGCCACCCCCGCCGCGTCCTCAGCGCCCGCTGCGGTTCAAAATCTTCGTAAGCATTGCAGGCAGCAACAAGCCATGACCAAAGACGCGATTCACCGCGGCAGCGGCAATGTGTTTGCCGATCTGGGAGTTTCTCACGCCCAGCGCTACCTGGCCAAGGCCAAACTGGCCTCGCGAATCCTGAAGATCGTCCAGCAGCGGGGTCTGACGCAGCAAGCAACCGGCGAACTCTTGGGCATCAGTCAGCCCAAGGTGTCCGCGTTGTTAAATGGCCGACTCGACGGGTTTTCCAGCGATCGGATGTTCCGCTTCCTCAATGCACTGGGCTGTGACGTGCGGATCACGATCTCCCGGTCACATGCGAAAACCCCCGGACGCGTCCGGGTAACTGCAAGCTGATTCACCCGCGCCACCTCAATCGACACTCGGACGCCGGGCCACAACAGGTGTGTTTCGGCGTCAAGGGCAAATACCTGGCCACCACGTGCACCGCGGACACAGGGACGAACAGCGAGAAGACTTCCCATCTGCGTAATCTGTGAAATCTGCGGATCACTCCGGAAGTCAAAGCGAACAATCCACAGATTACACGGATGTCGCAGACAAGGCACTGACACCCGTTCGACCACTGTCCTGCTCCGTGGCCGCGGCGATCTCAGTGGCCAAATTCCTCGTCGTTATTGCGAAACCTGTCTGCTTTCCTGTCTACTGTCTACCGTCTACTGTCTACCGCCTCCCAACCACCAATCACTCCTCTACGCTATGATTTCATAGGTCGCGCGGGCGACCCATCCCGATCAGACCTTATGGTGCTGTCATAGGTTGAAGGACTCGGCATGCGAGCTATTGACGCCACGCGTTTGTACTTCGATCGGGCTGCCGATCGGATGGACCTGAGCGAGAACATGCGGCAGCTCCTGCTGTCGAGCAAGCGGGAGATCTCGGTGCAGATCGCCGTCGAGCTGGACAACGGCCAGCTCTCGACGATGATCGGCTACCGCGTGCAACACGACGACGCGCGCGGGCCGATGAAAGGCGGGCTGCGCTATCATCCCGAGGTCGACCTGAGCGAGGTCCGCTCGCTGGCCGCCTTGATGACCTGGAAGACCGCCGTGGTCGACATCCCCTTTGGCGGCGCCAAGGGGGGCATCGCCGTTGACCCCAGCAAGCTCAGCCCTGGCGAGCTGGAGCGGATCACCCGCAGGTTCGTCGATGGCATCCATGACGCGATCGGCCCGGACCTCGACATCCCGGCACCCGACTTGGGCACGAACGCCGAGGTCATGGCCTGGATCATGAATCAGTATCAGAAGTACCACGGCTTCAGTCCCGGCTGCGTAACCGGCAAGCCGGTGGAGCTACATGGCATACCCGGCCGCGAGGAGGCGACGGGCCGCGGCGTGGGAGCGCTGGCGTTCAAGATGGTCAGTCGCCTGGGTCGCAAGCCCGCCCAGACGCGCGTCGCGCTGCAGGGTTTCGGCAACGTGGGCTCACACGCGGCCAAGTTCTTGCACGAAGCCGACTTCAAGATCGTGGCGGTCAGCGACGTGAGCGGCGGCTACGTTCGCCCCGAGGGACTCGACATCCCCAAGATGCTGTCGTACGCCCGCGAACACCAGCAATCGCTGCGGGGTTACACCGAAGCGGATCGGATTTCGAACGAGGCGCTTTTGGAGTTGGACGTGGAATTGCTGATTCCCGCGGCGCTGGGCGGGGTGATCACGGACGAAAATGCACAACGAGTGAAGGCGCCCATGATTATCGAGGCGGCCAATCAGCCGGTCTGGCCCGACGCCGATAAGATTTTCGAGGACCGCGGCACGGCCGTGCTGCCCGACATCCTGGCCAACGCCGGCGGCGTGACCGTCAGCTATTTCGAATGGGTGCAAAACCGTCAGCACTATCAATGGGGCATCAATCGCGTGCGGCAAGAGCTCGATCGCGTGCTGTCCGACAGCTTCGAGCGTGTGTGGGACCTGTCGGCCGAGCGCAAGGTGAGCTTGCGTACGGCCGCCTACATTTTGGGCATTGGCCGGGTTGGCCGGGCCACGATCCTGGGAGGCATCACGTGAGCGGTGGTCGCATCTCGATTGACGCAGTGCACAAGATCCCGGCTTTTCGCAACTTCAACGAAAGCGAATGCCACCAGGTGGCCGACATCGCACTGCAAGTCATGTTTGCGCCGGGCGAAAAAGTGATCGAACAGGGCAAGACTAGCCAAAACCTGTGGATCGTTTGCGAGGGCAAGTGCCAGGTGATCAAAGACAGCAAGGACAACGGCCCGCTTCTGTTGGCCGAGTTGGAGCCGCACAGTCTGTTTGGCGAGTTGTCGTTTTTCAGCCCGGCCCCGCACTCGGCCAGCGTGGTGGCCAAGACGCCCTTGAAGCTCTTGCGCATCGCGCGTACCGACTACGACGACATGATCTGCGACGGGGTCGTGGCGGCCTACAAGTTGGCCTACAACATCGTGGAAAGCGTCTCGACAAAGCTGCGGCGGATGGACGAATGGATCGCCGAGCTGGCCGGCGACCACGACGTCGAGCGCCCCACCGCGGAAAAGCTGCCCGAATGGCGACAATTTCGGAACAAGCTATTCAACGGGTGGAACCTGTAGAAGGCTCGGGCGCGCCACACTCAGAGAAACTCGACGCGGCCGCGCAGCTCGTCCGCCGAACAGCAACCATGCAGGAGCAGCAGCGCTCGCACCAATTGGCCGATCGTATATTTGTCCTGATGACAGTATGCAATCCCAGTGTGCGCGGTGCCGTGGGCATCCGCAATTAGGAAGTCGTGGTCGTGCGTCACAATGACGCGATCCTCGGCCATGGCGAATGCAAGCAATTCTGGATCTGGCCTGCCTTGAAGCGCGGCCTCAATCGTCGTCGTTACGTCGATGCCGCGCTGGCGGAGACCGGCCGCAATTGCCGGTGAGACATGTTCATCCAGATGAAATCGAATCATCACCCGCCAGCTTGGCCCGTAATCGGTCGAGGATTCCCGGGCCACGTTCGGCCTTCATGC
>CAZUPX010000057.1:0-1788 GCA_964622155.1 uncultured Planctomycetaceae bacterium
GGTGGCCCGTTTCCGCGGCATGAATGGCCGTGAGGAACGTTTCCCTATCTCGCATTTCCCCCACCAGCATCACGTCCGGGTCCTGGCGAACGGCGTGCTTCATGCCAATCTCAAAATCCTTCACGTCCAAACCGATCTCGCGCTGATTGATCAGGCACTTGTCCTCGGTGTAAATGACTTCGATAGGGTCTTCGAGCGTGAGGATGTGCTTGCGATAGTTGGCGTTGATCCAATTGAGCATCGAGGCGATCGTGGTCGTCTTGCCGGATCCGGTGACGCCCGCCAACAGCACCATGCCCTGATCGTACTTGCACAGGTCGACCATGCTGGGGGGCAGGTTCAGGCCCTCGAAGTCGGGAATCCAGTTGTTCACTCGGCGAGCCACCAGGCCCATGTGCCCCATCTGGTTGAGCATGTTGACGCGAAATCGCCATTTGACCCCGTCGACTTCGACGACGTGCGCGAAGTCGGCGCCGCCGGTGTCTTCGAATATCTTGCGATTCCGCTCGTTCATCATCGGCATCAGCAGCCGCTGCATTTCCTCGTCGTCGATCGGACCGCGATTGAGCGGGCGCAAGCTGCCTTTCACACGCACGTGGGGCGGGCAGTCGACCTTCAAGTGCAGATCGCTCCCCTCGAGCTTCACCACGGTCGCGAACAGCTTGTCGACTTCCAGTTCTTTTTTGCGCACGGTCGATTTGGATCGCTTCGGGTCGAGAGTAGTAGACATGGGCCTCCTCGCAATTCCTTTCAATCGTCTTCGGGCTTCCCGCGTTCCGCCGCGCGGCTAGCTAGCCAAGCGCACGGGAATGCCGCGCTTCCGCATCACTTCTTTGGTTTCTCGAATCGTGTACTCGCCAAAATGGAAAATGCTGGCTGCCAGCGCCGCCTCGGCCTTGCCCAACAGGATCGCGTCGGCCAGGTGCTCCGGCTTGCCGGCACCCCCGCTGGCCACCAGGGGAATCGTCACGGCATCACTGACGGCCCGGGTAATCTCAAGATCGTACCCGTTCTTGGTCCCGTCGGCATCCATGCTCGTCAGCACGATCTCGCCCGCACCCAGCTTTTCCACCTCGCGCGCCCAGGCCACGGCCTCCAATCCGGTACCCCGGCGGCCGCCGTGCGTATGGACCTCCCAGAACTCGCGGTCGTCCTTTTGGACCCGTTTGGGGTCGATATTGACGACGATGCACTGGCTGCCGAACCGCTTGGCCGCCTGGCGGACGAATTCGGGGTCATTGGGGGCCGCCGAATTGATCGAAACCTTGTCGCACCCGGCCAACAGCAGCTCGCGAATGTCCTCCAGCGTGCGAATTCCGCCGCCGACGCACAAGGGCATGAAGATCACTTCCGCAGTCCGGCGGACCACGTCGAGCATTATGTCGCGACCTTCGTGACTGGCCGTAATGTCAAGAAACACAAGCTCATCGGCCCCCTCGACCTCATAACGGGCAGCCACCGCCACCGGGTCGCCGGCGTCGCGCCAATTGACGAAGTTGGTCCCCTTGACCACCCGGCCGCGATCCACGTCAAGACACGGAATCACACGCTTTGCGAGCATGGAAAACGTCGGCCGAAAGGGAAAAGGATGACCGCTCAGAGGCGCCGGGCAACACTTGTGCATGTTGCCAAACATTGCCCAGCTTTAACTTTAAGCTGCCTCCCCCTGGGGGTCAACTGCTGCTCAAAGCCGGATGTGTGTGAGCGTCTCGATTGTGGGTGGAAAATTTGGTCTGCTGGAGGGGTGGTGGAGGAGATTACCTATTTTCCGCTCGATTTGGGAGGGAG
>CAZUPX010000058.1:0-7413 GCA_964622155.1 uncultured Planctomycetaceae bacterium
CTCGATTGCTCGAGGAAGCCGGGGCCAAGGTGACCTATGTCGTCCGGTCGGAGGAGCGACGCCAATCGGTCGCCAGCCTGGTGAATCCGGTGGCCGAAATCTACGTCTGCGACGTGGAGCATCAGGATGAGATTGCTCGGCTCCGCGACGAGCTCGCGCGGCGGTCGATACGCCTGGCGGGCGTGCTGCATTCGATCGCGTTTGCCGACTACGGCGACGCTGTCAAACCATTTCACGAAACGCCGAAGGAGGCGTTCCTGCGCAGCGTTGACGTGTCGTGCTACTCGCTGGTCGCCATTTCCAACGCGTTTCGAGATTTGTTGGAACCCCACGCCTCGATCGTGACGATATCGATCTCGACGACGCGAATGGCCAGCGAGAATTATGGCTTCATGGCGCCCGTGAAGGCCGCGCTCGAATCGTCACTTGCTTTCCTGGCCAAATCGTTCAGCGCGTTTTCAGAAGTTCGCTTCAATGCCGTGGCCCCAGGCTTACTGAAAAGCTCGGCGTCGGCCGGCATACCCGGCTATGTCGAAAGCTACCTGTATGCCGAACAGGTCACGCTAAGGAAACGGGCCGTGCAAACCGAAGAGGCCGCCGCCACGGCGGTGTTCCTGTTGAGCCCACGCTCCAGCGGCATCAACGCGCAGACGATCGTGGTCGACGCCGGCATGTCGGTCAATTACTTCGACCGCGATCTTGTGCGACGGGCGCTACGAGAAGACTGAAGGCCGCGGCGGTCGACGATGGAGGCGGGGTCATTTCAACACGAAGGCACAAAGATGAGACACGAAGCGCACGAAGGGAATCAAGATGAAATGCGGAATCGCGTTACCGGCGGACAATTTGAGTCAATTCCGCACTCGACGGAAGCGGTCGCATCGCAAATCGTTGATGCCGCCATGCAAGTGCATCGCGCGCTGGGCCCAGGACTTCTTGAATCCGCGTATGAAATCTGTCTTTGTCATGAGCTTTCAAAGCGTTGCATCGCGTTTGAGCGACAACGGAATTGGCCGATCGTCTATGAGAATGTCCGCCTGGAATCTGGACTTCGACTCGATCTAATTGTTGACAATCAGATTGTCGTTGAAATCAAGTCTGTGGAACAAATGATTCCATTGTATGAAAGCCAATTGCTCACTTGTCTCAAGCTGACTGGCATGCGCATCGGGTTCCTGATCAACTTCAATGTCCCGCTGCTTAAGAAGGGAATCAAGCGATTCGTCCGCTAGTTTCTTGGCTCGCGATCGCGTCGTCCTCTTCGTGCCTTTGTGACTCCTTTGTGCCTTCGTGGTAAAAATCTCCGGCGGATTTCAAACTGTGCAGACTCCGCTGCCATTCGACGGCCAGCATCAGCGAGTTGATGCCCGAGCCGATGCCTAACAGGGCCACCCGATCGCCCTGCTTGAGGCGGCCTTGCTCGACACCTAGCGACACCGTCAGCGGCAGGGCCACCGATCCGGTGTTGCCCAGTGTTTCTAGCGTGGCAAAGTCGATGGCCGGATCGATTGCCAGCGATTGGAGCATGAGCTTGCGGTGCATCGCACCGACCTGGTGGCAGAATGTTTTATCCAGATCCTCGCGCGACCAGCCAACCTCTTCCAAAAACGCCGTGAAGGTCAACGCGCCGGCCTCGATTCCCTGCTGCATCAACTGCTCGCAGTCGGTCTCCATCAAGGGGTGCATGTTCGAGCCGGCCGCCTCATCACGATCGCTGTGGCACAAGCCGAACGCGGACGTATAAGCGCGGGCCGTCGCGCTCAGCAGCCGATTGCCCGTGCGGCTGAGCGAGCGATCGACCAATAGCACCGCCGCACTGCCCGAGCCGATGGTCAGCGAGGCCATGGCCCGATTGACGTCGTCGCGCGTCAGCGTGGTGTCGGCGTTCAGCTTCTCGATTGTGGTTTCGACCAGTTGGCGGCTGCTCTCAGTGCCGACGACCAGGCCGGCGCGAATCTGCCCCAGCTCGATCATGTTGGCCACTTGGACGATGCCGTTGAGAATGCCCAGACAGGCGTTCGACACGTCATACACCAGGCAGTACCCGCCGAGCCCCAGTTCGTGATGTACGCGGCAGGCTGTGGCTGGCTCGAGGAAATCGCGGCAGACAGAGCCGTGCACCAGGGCGCCGACGTGGCGCTTGTCGAGCCCTGCGTCACGGAGCACTTGCGCGGCGCTAGCCACGCTCGGTTGACTAGGCAGCGTGCCGGCAGGCCAAAAGCGCCGCTGACGAATGCCGGTCATCAGCTCCAATCGGCCCTGCGGCAGTCGCAGCCGTTTGTACACCGCTTCCAGGCGCGACTCGATTTCGTCGGAGGTGACGATCTCGCCGGGCAGCGTATGACCCAGTGCTT
Source organism: uncultured Planctomycetaceae bacterium (assembly GCA_964622155.1). GTDB lineage: Bacteria > Planctomycetota > Planctomycetia > Pirellulales > PALSA-1355 > CAZUPX01. The sequence continues at coordinate 2,355 of CAZUPX010000058.1, forward strand.
CGATACAGACGCTGTTGTACTTCATTACGAGCCGCTGCAATTCGTGCGTAATTGAGAGCTACCAGCCTAGCGCCACAACCCGACGGGGTAAAGTCAAATACTCAATCGGGCCTATCCCGCGCGACATCTTGGCTTTACATCATCATCTTGTGCTAGCGGGATTTGTCGAGTCCAAAATAGGGCGCGCCCATTGTAAAAGAGTTTGCGATCCATAAACTCGCGTGCGACGTGCGTTTCCCAGACCGTGGGATGCCGCGGCAAAGCCGCAGAGGAGTTTCGAGGCCACTCGATTGAAACGTGTTCCGGCGTTGTGCCCAGGAAGGTTCTCAACGGCCGGCAGGTAATGGAGCGTGCCACCAGGCACATCCCCTCAGGACAATTGCAGCACCAGGGACGGTGCTTCAACGGTTTCGTCCCTCTGCGGTTTCTTGAGTTTCGCCAGCGGTGCCCTTGTTCGCCCGCGCTAAGGCGACCTGCACGGCTCGACCCGGCCCTTCCGCAGGGGCGTGCTCGCCGGTGCGTTCCCTCGACTTCCATCCCCTTTCCCGTTCGCGCGGCTCAGGATGAGTCGCCAAAGGAGTGCTAGTATGCGATCCAAACCATTGATTGGCTTGAACGCGGACTACCGAGGCGCCAGGAAGGACAGCCCCGCACTGAGTTACGTAAGCGCCGGCTACTACGACTCGATTGAGCGAGCCGGCGCGATCCCAATGATTCTGCCCCCGATCAACAACGAGGAAGACCTGGACCGCGTGTTGGAAATGCTGGACGGCGTGGTGCTGGTCGGCGGCGCCGATCTCGACCCGCAGCGCGACGGCTACATGCTGCACCCCAGTGTTCGTACGCTCGACACGCGCCGCGAAAACTTCGACCGGCTGCTCGCGCGGCTGGTGGCCAAGCGGCGGATGCCGGTTTTTGGCATCGGCGTCGGCATGCAGTTGCTCAACGTCTCGCAAGGCGGGACGCTGTTGTTGCACATTCCCGAAGACCTGCCCAAGGCGCTGCCACACAAAGACCTTCTCGATCCGGCACACCGCCACGGCTTGGAGGTCGTGCCGGGCACGCTCATGGAGCGGGTCTACGGCGACGGCGAGATTCGGGTCAACAGCCTGCACCACATGGCCGTCGACGACGTGGCTCCCGGTTTCCAGGTCACCGCCCGCTGCCCGGACGGAGTGATCGAAGCAATCGAGAGTACCACCGATTGGCAAGCCTTCGCCACGCAGTTCCATCCCGAGAGCGAGTCGGCCTCGGCGCTCGACCTGCGAATTTTCGAGGAGTTCGTCGCCGGCATCACCGGTGAAGTGATCGAACTGCGTCTGGTCGCTTAACGGGCGAAGGAAAGCCGCCCGCTCGTTGGCGTCGGGTGCCACTGGCGACATGTTTCCAGCCGCCAGTGGCACCCAACTGGGCCCTCCCCCATCCGGCTGGCCGCTCGACAGGCATGGCGAGCGACTTGCGCTCGCGGGCTCGCACCGCGGTGTTCCGTTTAGAACGCCTGTGCGCTACAGGTCCACCATCAACTCTGGGCTTCTTGATCGCCGAGTGGGCCGTCGATGATTTCATGCGTGAGTGTAAAAATTTTCCATGTGGAGAAGTTGGAGAAAATACGGGGCGGTTGTCGATAAGTAAAACCGTTCGGGCCAACTCCTTGCCCGGTCGCTTGCCGATTGGCACTTACATAGAAAATCCTGAACCTTCCCTATGAGAGTAGCCGCGCCCCATTACCTGCTCTTTTCTGAGTCGTGCCGCAAAAGTTCGCAAGGCCGATGGCGGTTTGTCCTGCAAACGATTGACGGCACTGAACAGTTTGAAGCCGCCGACGCCGAGCCCGACGCCCAAGGCGAGCGTCTGGAATTACTGGCCGTGGTTCGTGGGCTCGAGGCACTCGCACAACCATCCCGCGTGACGCTGGTGACGACCAGCCGATACGTGCAGCGCGGTTTGAAGTACGGCCTCTGCGAGTGGCGAGCCAACGGTTGGCAGTGGGAGCACTTCGGCGAAATGGTGCCGGTCAAGAATGGCGACCTGTGGCAGCGGGTCGACCGTGCCCTTGTGTATCACACACTGGATTGCCGGACCTGGCGGTTCGACTTGCCACACCTGCCCGCCGGCACGCACGCGTCGAAGGCGGGCGGCCCTCACGCTCCAACGTTCGGTTTCGGACGGCGATGGCTTCGCGGCCGGCTCAAGCGACAGTGGCTGGCCTGTGAGCGCTGGTGGGACGAACGGCTCGGGGGACTAGGGTTGTGGAGCGCCGCATGCGGCACTCGACTGTTACCCCTACCGTGGCTTCAATAACCTGCCTTTCAGTCCGTAAGTTCACCACAACAGCCTGCCGCGCCACCCCCGTTGGCCCCCTGGACGGGCACCTTTCGACAATCGAAAATCAATGAAGGTACCTCAATGACGACGCGGACCGGCGTGGAATTGGAGAAACTGGGCCCCCTGCTGAGTGGCCATCACGAAAACCCTTTTGAGCTGCTGGGCCCCCATCCGATCATGGCGGGCGGTCGGAAAGCCTTGGCGGTCAGGGCGTTTTTGCCCGACGTTGCCCAGGCGTGGGTCGTCGACCGCGGCCAAGGCCCAGGGCAACCAATGCAGTGCATCCACCCGGCCGGAGTTTACGAGGCAATTTGCCCAGCGATCGACGAAGTCTCCAATCACCGCTATCTGCTTAGGGTCGCCGACCAGAGGGGCGCGGAACGAACGATGCACGACCCGTATGCCTTTCCGCCACTTTTGACCGAATTCGATCTGCACTTGCTGGGTGAAGGCACCCATTGGAGCAGTTACCAGAAGCTCGGCGCACAACTTCGCATTGTTGACGGGGTCGATGGCGTCAACTTCGCCGTGTGGGCTCCCAATGCGACAGGAGTCAGCATCGTCGGCGAATTCAATCAGTGGGATCCGCGCCGCCACGCCATGCGAAAGCACATTCCCAGCGGCATCTGGGAGCTGTTCGTGCCGGGATTGATCGTCGGCACGTTGTACAAATACCACATTCGTCATCACGACCAGGTCCTGGAAAAGAGCGACCCCTACGGTTTTGCCGCCGAGTTGCCGCCGCGCACCGCCTCGAAGGTGGCCGATCTGGACCGTCACCGCTGGCAAGATAGCCAGTGGCTGGCTACGCGCGCCAAGCACAACGCGCTCGACGCACCGATGTCGATCTACGAGGTGCACCTGGGAAGCTGGAAGCGGCCCGGTGACGATCCCTCGCGTTGGCTGGGCTACCGCGACCTGGCTCACCAACTGGTCGACTACTGCGTCCAGATGGGCTACACGCACATCGAGCTGATGCCGGTCAGCGAACATCCATTTTCGGGCAGTTGGGGCTACCAGACAGTTGGTTACTTCGCCGTGACCAGCCGCTACGGCAGTCCGGAAGACTTCATGTACTTCGTCGATCACTGCCATCAAAACGGCATCGGCGTAATGATCGACTGGGTGCCCGCCCACTTTCCGCGAGACGCCCACGGCTTGCGGCTGTTCGACGGCACGCACCTGTACGAGCATGCGGACCCCCGTCAGGGAGAGCATCCCGACTGGGGCACGATGATTTTCAACTACGGCCGCAATGAGGTCCGCAATTTCCTGATTTCCAATGCTCTGTTCTGGCTCGACCGGTATCACATCGACGGGCTGCGGGTCGACGCCGTGGCCTCGATGATCTACCTGGACTACAGCCGAGGGCCGGGACAGTGGATTCCCAACGAATTCGGCGGCCGCGAAAACCTCCCGGCCATCTCGTTCGTCAAGGAATTCAACGAACAAACGCACTTGCAATACCCGGGCGTGCTGACCATCGCCGAGGAGTCGACGGCGTGGGGAGGCGTGTCGCGGCCTACGTATCTCGGCGGTTTGGGCTTCAGCCTCAAGTGGAACATGGGCTGGATGAACGACACGCTCCGCTACATGCGCCACGAATCGATCCATCGCAAGTACCATCACGACGAGTTGACATTCAGCCTGATCTACGCCTTCCACGAGAACTTCGTGCTCCCGTTCTCGCACGACGAGGTCGTGCACGGCAAAGGCTCATTGATGGACCAGGTGCCCGGCGATCTTTGGCAGAAGTTTGCCAACCTGCGGCTGCTGTTTGGCTACATGTTCGCGCATCCGGGCAAAAAGCTGATGTTCATGGGCTGCGAGTTCGGCCAGTGGAACGAGTGGAACCACGACACGAGCTTGCAGTGGGACCTGCTGCAGTGGTCATCGCACCAGGGGCTGCAAAAATACGTTGCCGACATCAACGCGATCTATCGCCGCGAGCCGGCACTGCACGAAGTCGACTTCGACCATCACGGCTTCGAATGGCTCGACTGCCACAACTACGATCAGAGCACACTGGCGTTCGTGCGTCGCGCCAAGAATCCGCAAGATTTTCTGATCATGGCCTGCAATTTCACACCGGTGCCGCGGACGATGCACCGCCTTGGCGTGCCCGAGCTGTGCTGGTACGAAGAAATCAGCAACAGCGACTCGGTCTACTACGGCGGCAGCAATCTGGGAAACGGACCCGGCCGCATGGCCGAAGAATTGCCCTGGAATGATCGTCCGTTCTCAATCCCAGTCGTGCTGCCGCCCTTGGCCATGGTGCTGCTCAAACCGCGGCGGTAAGGGCGTAGCCCAGGGGACTGTCCCGATTTTGCGGGCGCCCCGGCGCGCCGGGGTTGGGGAATAAAATGGGACTGTCCGCTTCCCGAGCCTTGCCGCGTCCCGTGCGGACTAACGACCAACCCCAAGCCACATGCCGTTTTAAGGTCGAATCGGGATTGCCGTTTCCTTGACCAATGGATGCGAATCACCGCGCAACCGCTCCACAGCTACGTTCCACGTCAACCCACGAGCACCGTTTCAACTCGCTAACCCCATCACCCGGAAATTCCAGTTCCATCTGAAGCAAGACACGCCAACGGCTGCCCTTTGGCAATTCGGCGGGCGGTAGCTGGCAACTGCCGCCCGGTCTGGGGGCGCCGCGGCGCCAGCGTCAGTGCTTCCGTCGCCAGCGCCAACCGGCTAGCAGCCCGTTGAAAAAGTCTGGTTGACGCCGCAG
>CAZUPX010000059.1:0-2206 GCA_964622155.1 uncultured Planctomycetaceae bacterium
GGGCATCTGCCAGTCGATAAAGACGATCTCGTAGCCTTTGCCGGCCTTGGCGGCCTGACGGATCATCCCGATCGCTTCTTCGCCCGACGCCGCTTCGGCCGCGACGAGCGACATGTTGGTCAGCATGTTCGCCAAGACCGCGCGCGCATGGGCATTGTCGTCGATGATGAGCACGCGACGGCCGCGCAAGTCGGACTGGAGGAGACGCGGGCGCGACATCACCACCCCTTTTCCAAGGCGCGCAGTGAAGCGGAACGTGCTTCCCTCGCCGGGTGCGCTCGTGACAGACACTCGGCCGCCCATCAGCTCGGTCAATTGTTTGGCAATGGCCAAACCGAGGCCCGTGCCGCCATATTTGCGCGTGGTCGAAGCATCGGCCTGCTCGAAGGCTTGAAACAGCCGCCCCACTTGCTGCTCGGTCATGCCGATCCCGGTGTCGCTCACCGAGAATTCGACGAGCTGGCTGCTGGGGTTGTCCTCCAGAACGCGAACCTGGACCGCGACGTTGCCGCGATCGGTGAACTTCACCGCGTTGTTGCAGAAATTGATCAGGATCTGGCCGAGCCGGAGCGGATCGCCGCGGAAATGGGCCGAGACCGCCGGCTCGACCTCGAAGATCAGCTCCAACCCCTTGGCCGACGCCTTCTCCGACATCAGGTTCCCGACATTCTCCAGCACCTTGTCGAGATCGAAGTCGACGGTCTCGACCTCGAGCTTTCCCGCCTCGACTTTGGAGAAGTCCAGGATGTCATTGAGAATGCCGAGAAGATGTTCTCCCGAGTGCTTGATCTTGGCCACATAGTCCCGCTGCCGTGGCTGCAGCTCGGTCTTTAGCGCGAGGTGGGAAAGACCGATGATAGCGTTCATCGGCGTGCGGATCTCGTGGCTCATATTCGCAAGAAAGGCGCTTTTGGCTTCGTTTGCCTCCACGAGGGCCTGCTCCGCTGCCTTTCGCGTGTCGATATTGCTCCACGAGCCGACCACTTCGAGCGGCTGGCCGTCCGTGTCCCGGATTAAGTGCTGCTCATCGCTCACCCAGCAATAGGAGCCATCCTCATTGCGGAACCGGTATTCGGTCAGGTGCTGCCCTGTCGTGAAGAGCTGTGGTTGCTCAGCCTCAACTCTGGGGAGATCCTCGGGATGGACGTGAGACCGCCAGAAGGACGCGTCCTTCATGTAGTCATAAGTTTGGTATCCGAGCAGGGTCGCGATGTTGTCGCTGACGAAGGTGGGGGCAAAATCCCCGCTCGCAGCGAAACTATAGATCACCGAGGGGGCGGCCGAGACCAGAAGCGAGAGCCGAGCGCTTGTAACTGCCATCCGCTTTTTGGCGAATTGCGCAATCTGATCGCTCACAAGATACACATCAAGCGCGTGTAGCTTCGCAAAAGCTTCAACGGTAGGCGCCAGCTGGTCTGCAGCGAGGTCACTCGCCCGCAGCTCTTCCAGGAACAGAAGCTGGAGACGGAGCATCGCAGGAAAGTAGACCAAGCTCGGCAAGTCGATTGAGGCATGTATCTCGCCAATATGGATCCTGTAATCGATATATCGCTGGTCAACGAAGCCACTAAAAAATGCACCCCAATATGACTTCTGCAATTTCTTGACGCGCTCAACCGAATCCGAACTGCTAAAGAACGTGTGGAACTCAGGCTGCTTAGACAGCCAGTCATAGAAACGGTCAACAACACGCTTAACGCCACCTGGCCCGAGCGCTTGCCCGCACTTCTGAAGCAGCATCAGATCGTCAGCTGAGATGTCGAAACGATCGAGCAGTGATTGAGCTTGAAGCGAATGATGAACCACTTTGATTAGCCCCAACTGGGTAGCACTGCCGAAAATTAGTGCTCAGACTATAATTCTGTTCGTAAGGATGGCGTCGCGCGGGTCAATTGTCGGAACTTCTGCCCGTTGAACAGTTTCTGCTACAGCCTCGTGGCGCCCGTTGATTCAGATCAATCTGACGTTAGGCGATTCCTTCAGCTGAACCAATGCGGATGAGGTTTTTGGTACACACAGGATGAGGTTTTCGGAAGGCACAGGTGCCGGAGATTCCCTCAATTCCGAGCCAGGGCTCCTCCAGCAGGCGATCAAGTTACGCCCCAGGTGAAGGCTCCGTGCGAACCTCCGCCTTGCAGGGCTAGATCCACAAGGACGGGGGCACGGTGCATCGAGGTTGGCCGGGCGACAACTTGGAAAACGTTCT
>CAZUPX010000060.1:0-1970 GCA_964622155.1 uncultured Planctomycetaceae bacterium
GTAGTGGTTGTTGCCGACCAGGACGTACAATCCCTTGACGATGCAGGGCGTATCGTCGAACTCCTCGTGAACGTGCCGCGCGGCCAGCGGCGGAATGGCCGCGTCGAAGGCCGTGGTGTAGCCCATCCCCGCGTACTTATAACCCGTGGCAAATGTGCTGGGCACGCTGCCCATCGTGCCGCTGTGCGTAATGGCGGTACGGACGACTTTGTCGGCGCGGCGCTTTTCCTCGGGCCGCATCTTGCGAGCTATGTTCACCTTCGGCCCGGCGATGTGGCAGTGCATGTCGATGCCGCCCGGCATCACGATCAGCCCCCGAGCGTCGAGCGTTTTGTCGGGCCGCACTTGCGGATCGGTCGGCGCGTCGACAATCTTGCCGCCGGAAATCCAGATGTCACGCACCACGCCATCGACGCCGTTTGTCGGGTCATAAACCGTGCCGCCGGAGATTTTGAAGAGACTAGCCATCAATTCGGAATTGTCGTCGGTGGGTGCCATGCCCGCGCCTCGCGGGCATGTTCGTCGAACGGTAACAGGAATCGCATGCCCGCGAGGTGCGGGCATGGGAAGCGTCCAGGTCAAACTTGAACACGCTGGCCATCAAACCCGCACGGCCGCTTTGAGCCTCTTCACCTGGCGCTCGATGGCCACTAGGACGTCGAAGTCGCTGGGATGCGGCGAGTCGAAAGCCGGGCGTAGCGGAATCGGCACGTCGTCCATCCGATAGACCGTGCCAGGCGTGTTGATGCCATAGGTCGCAGTCGTAAAAGCCACGGTGGCGGCGCGCGTGGTCGGGGTCTCCTTTGGGTCGAGCGCGATGTAGGGAATCGACTCCAGGTGTTCGCGGGCCGCCTGGCTGAAGTTCGACATCGGATCGCTGGCGATGACCATCGCCGCGTCGGCCTCGCGCCGCGCCAGCGTATCGGCCGTCGTGTATTCACCCGGGTTGAACCGCGGATAGCCGCGCGACAAGTTGACGCCGAACGGAAAGCCCGTGCGCCACGCCACGACGTTGTCGGCTCCGGTGACGTTGCCGTGCCCGCGCATCGGCTTGCACACGAACCGCGTGTAAGCGTTCATATCGCGCACCAGGGCCAGCACGGCTTCGCTGTTGAGGTGCTTGCCGCGAGTCATCGTCAGGCCCATGCCGAACAGGATCACACCAAATTTGGCCCGCTTCATGCGATCCATCAAATCCTGCCACGTGGCCAGCGGCACGCCGGTCTCGCTCTCGACATCCTGGGCGTCCAGCGAGATCCCCTGGGCGAGTGCCCGCAGCGTCCACAGGGCCTCGAAATCCTTGCGCGGTTTGATCTGCAAGAAGATATCGGCCGCCTTCGCGCTTTTGGTCTTCCGCACATCGACCAGCACGCAGGTGCGGTCTTTGCGACCGTTGGGCAAAAACATGCCCTTGGGCATCAGGCTGTACTTGGTGAAGTGTCGTGGGTGGCTTTCGGCCGGGTTTGAGCCCCAGAAGATCACCAGGTCGCCGCGGTTGGCCACCTCGCCCAGCGAGCAGGTCACCTCGCCAACGCCTTGAAATGCCATGCCCGAGGGCCCGTGGCAGACGCTGGTGGTGGTGTCGACATTGCCGCCGATCCAGTCGCCGATGCCCACCGCGATCCGCTGCGCCTCGCAGGTCGTGTCGCTCAAGCCGTAAATGATCGGATACCTGGCCGACGCCAGGATCGCCGCGGCCCGCTCGACACCTTCTTCGACCGTGGCCGGCTGACCGGAGATGAGACAGCTTGGGCGATCATCGGAATGGTGATTGAAGAACCACGACTTGCCGAGTACGCAGGCCCGCTTGGCCTCGACGATATGATCGTCCTTGACGGTGAGGTCGATATCGTCGCACACGCAGCCGCAAAACGTGCAGGTTGCGTCCCGCACGATCTTCAGCCCCGGATCGGGCGTTTGGTTTTTCTTGGTGGCGGTGCTCATATCCGAGTGGCACTGGCGTGTCGCCA
>CAZUPX010000061.1:0-3331 GCA_964622155.1 uncultured Planctomycetaceae bacterium
CTCAATAAGGCTGGGTCAGAGGGATAACGCATTTTGGCAGCGCGCACGTTGACGGAGGGCGAGGCGTCCGGTCCTTTTCCGCTCGCGCTCGTCTTCTCTCAGACGAGCACGGCTTGCACAGGTGCGACTTGCTTCTCCGCCGCGCGCTGCCGGATCAGATCGGTCAGACGTGGAATCTTGCCGAGCTCGCGAACCCGGTCTTGCAGGTAGGTCCAGAAGTTCACACCCAGTTTCCGACAGGTCTTCTTCAAGCTGGCAAAGGTGTCCCGGCAACGACGCCCGGCTGTGCTCCGCGTGCCACCGCTGATCTTGCGCTTCTTCACGTACTCCCGGATATCCGACTCCGAGGCATTGTTGTGCAACGGCACCTCGGGCCGCTCCAAGACCCGCAGCAAGTCCGTCTGGTGGTCGCGCATCTCTTGCAGCACGGCGTCGATGTTCGGATAACCCGTCTTCTGGTTGCAGAGGGCCTCGAAGCAGGTTTTCAGAACGGGCTTCTGGGTAGCATCCGGCTGCGCACGATACGCCTTGAGGTCCTTGTACAACTGCCAGATCTGCGCGCGGACCTGCTCGATGACCGCCCGGTGGACGTCGTGATGGGGCACCAGGCGTGCCAGCGGCCGCTCCGCGTGAACCCAGCAGGAGGCATGCACCAAGATGTCGAACTGCGGCGCCCCGTCGCTGAGCACCACTAACTTCGGCGACACCCCACGCTCGATCAGGCCGCCCAGCAAAGCCCCTTCGGTCGCCATGCGCGTGTGCCAGTCGCTGGTGATCGCCAACTCCGCCAGCCGGGTTTGCCAGGCCGACGCGGTGGCAAACTCGTGGGGGCCCTGGCTCAACTTCTCCGCCAGGGCCGCGCTCATTCCCTGCCCTTCCCAGTAGGCCAAGGTCGTGGCATTGATCGCGTACCGCCGTTGGCTGCCGTGCAATACCTCCAGGAAATTCAGCCGGCTCTTGCTGTCGGTGCTCGCGAAGCAGGCGAACAGGTCATGGCCGATCACGGTGCAATAACCGTTGCGCCCCTGGTGGCGAGCCCCGGTATCATCGGTGCCGATATACGACGCCGTTGCCAGCCCCGCCGTCCGCACTTCGTCCTTTTCCTGGTGGAAGGACTCTTGATTCTCCGTCAGCATGCGACTGAGTTGGCCCGCGGAAATGTCGATGCCGAAGTCATGCAGTTGTTCCAGCAGCAACGGCTGCGTCACGTGCGCGTGGTGATGCTGGTTCAGAACATAGCAGATCAGGTTCGGGCCATAGTGACTACCGGGCAACACGTCGGCCGGCAACGGCGCCAGCACCGAACCACCGTCGGGCAGCTCATAGCGTGCCCGCAGGTAGCGCGTCGCTTTGGCCTGGATCAACAGTTCCTGGACGACATAGGGTTCATAACCCTTGAGGCGCGCTCCGGGAGGAAGGTTATCGGGATGCAGCGTGACGTCTTCGGGGATGACCAGTTGGCTGTTCTTGGCGCGTTTGGCCGAGCCAGGACGTTTGCCGTCGGTCGGCGGCGGCGTGGGGGACTCCAGTTGGCTGGGGCTGATCTTGGGTCGCGGCTGCTGGCCTTTGAGGATGGCGTTCTCGTCCCGTAACTGTTGCACGGTCTCTTCGAGCTGCCCGACCCGGTCGAGCAGTTGTCGAATGATGGCCAGCAGGGATTCAACGAGGGGCGTCCGTTCTTCGGGCCGCACCTCGGGAAGCTCCGTCTTCATGCTTCCCAGTGTAGGAAATCGGCCGCTGATCAGCTGCGCCTCTGCCCAGGATTATTGAGATGTTACTTAACTTGATACGTATGGGTTGCGTCAGCGCCCCGAGTCCGCCGGCGAGACACTCGGGGCGCTGACGCAACCCATACGCATCAACTTAAGCCTCAACCCGTTTGCCGTACAAGCGTTGACGAGTGCTGGCAGCTCGTTTTCGACAGGGGCGGCGGCGTAGGCGCTTCAGCGCGAGGGCAAGGTGTTCCAAGATCGTCACGACCTTTTCGGTCTCCGCCTGAGCCTCCAGTGCGGCTGCGAGTTCCGCACAGGCGGCGCAGACCAGCCGATGAATCGCCTGGCGGTTCTTGCCTTCCAGCGGACCGCCGGCCAGCAGCGCCTGGTAGTGGGTCACGATCGCGCCCAGCAGTTTCGCCAGGTACTCGACCTGGACGCTCGCGGCGGTCCGGCCATGAATGAACCCCAGGCCGCTGGCTTGTTTCCAATGCTTGAACAGCAGTTCCACCTGCCAGCGCAGGCCGTACAGGGTGCGCACCTCCTCGGCCGACAAGTCCTCGGCCGACAGATCGGTCACGCCCACCCACCAAGCACACAACGCCAGTTGGTTGGCGCTGACCTCGCGTTGGCGTTTGCGGCTCTTGGCCCGCAGCTTGCGGCGCCGCTCGGCCGCCACCGGCTCCGGCACCCGAAAGGCTACCAACCGCGTCTGCAGTTCCTGCTCCTGACCGATCCGCACCATTTCATCCACCACGCTGCCGCTGTGCTGGTGGAGCCACTCGCCCACCAGTTGGGCAACGCCGCCGGCGCCGGTCACATTCACGCGGGCCGGCAAACGCGTAATGTAGTGCGCGTGCCGTTGCACCACCTGCCGCAATCGGTCCAGGCTAAAGAAGCCCAGATCGGCCAAGTACAACATGCCCGCCAGCAAGTCGGTCAGCGGCTCCGACAGCGCCTTGTGGTCCGAGGTCTTGCCCGGCTGGATTTCGAACGGCTGCAGCCCGCCGGTCAGCACATCGAAGCGAATCAGCAGCTTCCAGCCGGCTTTGCCGCGCTGCCCATCCAAGCCGCCGCAGGCCGGATACTCCTGGGCCAAGCTGGCCGGCAAGGGCAGTTGCGTCGCATCATGCACCTGGATGCCGGTGAAACGGCGCACCAGGGGAATCAACGGCCGCTGCGCCGTGAACGTGGTCTGCAGCGCTTCCTGCAACAGGGCCTTGAAGAAGGCGACCGCCTTGTCCGTGAACCGTTGCTGCAAAGCCTGCACGGTCACCTCAGCCTGCATCGCCAAGTCGGCCAACGACTGCCGCGGCTGACGCAGCCAGCCAAAGACCAACAACACCACCAGACGCCGGGCCGAGAATACCCGCTGGCGCTGCACGAAGCCCGTCGCCCGATTAAGTCGCTCGACGTCCTCCGTGAACAACCTTTGCAAAACACCACCGAGCTTGCGATGATCTCCGTCCATGGAGCAACTCTCCTGAAGAGCTGGAATCCGTACCTAACTCCAGTCTATTCAGAGGGTTGCTCCTTAACTTGATACGTATGGCTTACGCCACCCCGCTCGTCTGTTGCACGGGTTTTCCCTTCTGTACTCAGCAAGCCGGTTTGACCAG
>CAZUPX010000062.1:0-1786 GCA_964622155.1 uncultured Planctomycetaceae bacterium
TCCGGCCTTGACCCAGCGACCGCGCAGCACGCCGCCAATGTACACGTCGCGACCCGACGATTTGTCCGCAGCTCGGATGATGTCTTTGTCGTCGGTGCCGTTGGCCACGATGCGGAACTCGAGTACGCCGCTGGTGCTGATCAGCTTCTTGATGTGCTCGACTTCGCTTTCCTCGACCTCGGGAACGATGATCTCGAGCTGCTCGGCCCCGTACTGACGAATCGTCAATTCCTTCACGCCACCTGGATTGATGCGTTTGCCAACCGCGGCAATCAGCTTCGACATGTCGACGCGTTGCTGGTGCTGGTCGATGTCGTAGACAAACACCGTTGCGCCATCCTCCACCCGTTTGCCGGCCGACTTCAAGCGCACTTCATTGGTCTCGATGTCCTTCACGGCACGCTCGACACGCGCCACGTCGACACCCTCGGGCACGACGACCTCGATCTGGTTCTTGGCGTTGGTCTTGGCTTCGATCCGTTCGCCGGCGCCGGTCGGATTGAGCTTATCGTTCAACTGGCCGATTGTGGCCTCGATCGACGAAGGCTGCGTACTCTTGTCGACTTCGTAAATCAGCACGACGCCGCCGCTCAGGTCGATGCCTCGCTTCGGCGGCCAGCCGACAATGCTGATGGTCATGGCGGCCACGAACGTGAACAGCACCAGGCCGATTTTGAAGCCGTAGTCGGGCATTCGCAGCCAGCGAGCGATCAACGTGCCGATGACGAAGCTGGATGCGATCACACCCACCGCGATCGCCAGCCGCAGCGCGACCGAAAACTCATCGCCGGTGTCGGCGGCAGCCGCGGCGCCAGGCGCCACGCCGGCTTGGGCGATCAATGCGGGTAGAATGGTGTACCAGGCCATGGCAGATAGTTCCTCTCGCCAAGAGTTATGCCGGTTTTTCGGCCGCGGGTCCGTCGGCGACAACCCGCGCGATCGCGCTGAACTGGACGCGAATCTTCGTGTTGTTCGCCTCGTCGATCTTGAGCGTCACTTCGTCGGCGTCGCGCTGCACGTTCATCACGACGCCGTACATGCCGCCGATCGTCACCACGCGGTCGTTCTTTTTCAGTCCTTCGAGCAAGGCTTTGTGAGTGGCCTGTTTGCGCCGCTCGGGCCGGATCATGAGGAAGTAAAACAGCACCATGATCATCATCAGGGCCGGCAGCATCGACAGGATTCCGGCCGCGCCGCCCCCGTCGGGTTCGCCCTTTGCCGCCTCGCCCCCCTGGGCCAACAAGTTCATCAACTCGCTCAGGTATGCCGCCGCCAAGACCGTGCCTCACTGTGTTTGAATGCAACGCACGACGTATCTTAAAGTCATAAGGTCCAAGCGACAAGGGCAGCGTGCCGTAGCGCGTTGCTCAGGCTTCCCAGCTCGCCCACCGCAGTAATCGCTCACTGGTAAGCGCGGCCAAGCGTCCTTCGGCGATCGCCGTACGAGCCTCCGTCATTAGCCGCTGGTAATATGTGAGATTGTGGACCGACACCAGAATTGGGCCCAGCATCTCGTTGGCCATGAACAGGTGCCGCAGGTAGCCGCGGCTGTGACGACAGGCCGCGCACGGGCAACTTTCTTCGAGCGGTCGAACATCGCGCGCGAATTGCAGGTTGCGCAGCCGCAACGGACCCCGATCGGTAAACGCCAACGCATTGCGACCGTTGCGCGTTGGCAGCACGCAGTCAAACAGGTCGACTCCGCGAGCGATCGCTTCGAGCAGGTCTTGCGGACGCCCGACCCCCATCAAGTATCTCGGCCGATCGCCGGGCAGCGCCGGCACGG
>CAZUPX010000063.1:0-2411 GCA_964622155.1 uncultured Planctomycetaceae bacterium
AGCAAGTCATGGACGGGCACGATGCCGTGTTGACCATGACCGGCGATGCGCAGGCCGGCGCCGCGGCGTTCGTCAAGCGCTGTGCCGTGTGTCACCGGCTGCGCGGCGTCGGGCACGATGTCGGTCCCAATCTGGCTGCCCTGACCGACTATTCGCCGCAGGCGCTGTTGACCGCGATACTGGATCCGAATCGCGCGGTGGAAGCCAAATTTTTGGATTACGTCGCCGCCACGACTGCGGGCTTGAGCTTCACGGGCATGCTGGCCAACGAGACCGGCAACAGCGTTACGCTGATGGCTCAGGAGGGCAAGCAGCAGACGATCTTGCGAAACGAACTGGAAGAGCTCAAGGCCACGGGCAAGTCCATGATGCCCGAGGGACTGGAGAAAGATCTCAACCAGCAGGATCTGTGCAACGTGATCGCCTATTTGCGAAGCTCGGGCGCCCCGCGCAAAAAGTTCGGCGCCAACAATCCGCAACTGGTCAAGCCGACCACCGACGGCACGTTGCAGCTTTATCCCATTAACTGCGAGATCTATGGACCGTCGATCGTGATGGAGCAGCTTTACAAGAATCTGGGCAAGTGGGAGAGCGAAAACGATCGGGCCGTGTGGAACGTCGAGCTTCCCAAGGCCGGCCGCTATACGATGCTGCTGAACTACGCCTGTCTCGACGAGGACGCCGGCAACACCTGGCTGTTGGAAGCCGGCGACAAGTCGATCTCCGGCACCGTGGCCGCGACCGGCAGCATCGACCGCTACCAGGAAATCCGCGGCGGCGAGATCGACCTGCCGGCCGGCAGTCAGCAAATCGTCTTCCGCTCGTCCGGCTCCATCAAAGGCAACCTGCTGCAATTGGGCGGGATTCTTCTTAAGCCGGCACCGGCGGCGAAGTGAAGTAAAGCAGGGTGGCATTTTTTTGGGTGCCATGCCCGCGCTTCGCGGGCATGCCGATTTGCCACCGAACTATCTATCCAATGATGATCTTCGCCGGCAGGGATTCTCGGTCGATCGCGATCGGCTTATTCTCCCACGTCTCCCACGCGCGACAACTCGACCACGGCCACGATGCCGCTTTCGCGACCAGTCCCCGCCGCACCGGATTGTTGTGTACATAGTCGATCTTTTCATGCACGTCGTCGATCGATCGCAAGTTGCGGTCGTACCCGCCGCCGCGCTGCCAAAACCGATAGAAAACCTTGCCATTGGGTTGCCGGTCCTCCAGTTTCCGGAAGAAGTTGGGTGCGTGCTGTTCCAGCCAACTCAGTGCGTGACGCGAAACGGACTGCTTGAGCGTGGTCAGAATGCTGGAAATTCGCACGTCTCGATGTGGCAGGATCACCAGATGCACGTGTTCCGGCATGACGACGTAGGCCCACAGGTCGAACAGTTCTCGTTCGCGTCCGAGTTCCAACGCGTCGAGCATCCAGCGACATGTTCGTTCGCTGGAAAAGAGCGGCAAGCGATGGAAACAAGAGAAGGTTAAGGCGTGCGGATCGCCGGGAATGTCGTAGCGCTTGCAGCGCTTGCGGGGAGGGGAGTCCATGAAACGAGTTTGGGGCCGTGCTTCGTGGCACGCAAGCGAAATCTTTGAAGAAGAGCATGCCGCGAAGCGCGGGCATGACACCCGGCACCGAATACCTATGGATTCGCTCGGAAACAGGCATGCCCGCGAGGCGCGGGCATGGCACCCAGAAACTATACGGCACCCAGGGAGGCGCATCGTACCTAACTTTTAGTCCACGTTGTTCAGCTCACGGCCTGCGTCGCCCGTTCCAAGATTCGTGTCCAGCGCTTCGCCTTGCGTTTCTTCCAGCCGCCTTTGTGATAGCCGTAGCCGACGATCAGCGGCACGGCCAGCGTTGCTTCGCTGAACACCATTTGCTCGTAGACGGTGTCGACCTTGCCCCAGCTTGAGGCCTCTTTCAAGGTCGAGCTCGACAAGGCGCCGTCGCGCACGTCGGCCACCGTAATCTGCACGGCATACTTGTGCATCGGCGGTTCTTCGCCCAGGATCTCGGCGGCCACGACAATGTCCTGCGTAAAATTCTTGGGCACGCCGCCGCCGATCATGAAGATGCCGGTCGACGGGTTGGCGATCTTGAGCTGCGTCAGCTCGTGAAAATCCTTCACGCTGTCGATGGACACTTTCGGCCCGTCGCCGCGGGCGTGTTGATGGGCCACCAGGCCGAAACCGGCCGAGCAATCGGAAAACGCCGGACAGAAGATCGGCACGTCTTCCTGGTAGGCGGCCAGCACGATCGAGTCGACCCCCTTGTCGTGCTCGGCCAGGTAGGACCCCATCTCGCGAATGAACTCGCGCGAGGAGTAGGGCCGCGGGGGCAGCGCGTCGGCGATCCGCCTGGTCGTCTCGTCGCAGATGCGCAGCTCGTCCTCGTCGATCAGCGTGTC
>CAZUPX010000064.1:0-4076 GCA_964622155.1 uncultured Planctomycetaceae bacterium
CGGCCGTCGCCGTCGGTGTCTTCGAGGATCGTGATCCGGTCGGCGCCGCGCGGACCTTTGGGGGGCGGATCCGGGACGCGGTCGTACCTGGTGCGCAAATAGCGATCGACCTGAACCGGCTTGAGGCCCGCCGGAGTCGGATACTGAAGATATTGAATCACCCACAACCGACCTCGGTCGTCGAAGGTCATCGTCACCGGCTGCCGCACTTCGGGCTCGCTGGCGTAAAGCTGCACTTCGAAGCCGTCCGCCACGGTGAAGTGTTTGAGCGCTTCGTCGGGCGGAAGGGCCTGAGCAAGTACCGCTTGAGCGCCGCAAAGAACGACTAGTACACCCACACCAACCCGAAGCGCAAGCGATGGACGATAGGCAACAATCCCTCGCTTGCGCTTCGGGCTAGTGTCATGATTTGCCACGAAATCCTCTGTCATTTGAGCGTGGTCAAGAACGCCAAAAGGTCGGCCGCGTCCTGGGCCGAGATTTCGCTCAAGATCAGCTCGGGCATCAGCGACTTGGGCTGCACGACCAGAGCTTCAATCTCAGAAGTCGGGACGCGAACGAGCTGGCCTTTCACGTCCTTGAGGGTAATGTGTTTCTCGGCCCGCTCGATGAGGAAGCCGGCATAGACTCGGCCGGCGGTTGTTTCGAGAACATACGGAATGAACTCCGGCGCGATGGCCTTCGACGGTTCGATGATCGTCTCCAGCAGCGTGCGGCGTTCGTATTTCTTGCCGATGTGCGTCAGGTCGGGGCCCGACGCGCCGCCGAAGCCTTGCACCGCGTGGCAGGTTTTGCACTGCGCGGCCGAGCTCTTGTTGAAGATCGTACGGCCCCGGTTGGCGTCGCCCGCCAACGCCAGGATGTCGTCGGCCGCGACGTGCTGACCGAGCTTTTTCGGCCGCTTGTCCTCGGGCACGAACTTTTCGTACAGCACGCGAATGTTCGAGTCGGGGTGCGCGACGGCCCTAGCCACGACCTGTTGTTTGAGATCGTCGGGCAGCTTGCTTTCGTCGATCATCCGCAATAGCACAAGCGCGCCGGCCGTGCTGTCGACCAGACGCTCGGCGCACCAATGCCGCACTTCGGTTGGCTGCCGATCGCCGCACAGCACCTCGCGCAGCGTGCGCATGTCTTGCACGTCGACCAGTCCCCGCAGGGCCGCTCTAGCCACTCGCGGCTGAGGATCATCCAATAGCCCGTGCAGCGCGTCGGCCGCCGCGGGCCCCTGCAATTTGACCGCGACGACAATGGCCTGTTCGCGAACCTTGGCCTCCAGCTCGTCTGTCGACGCGATCGCGACGATCGCAGGGGCAAGCGCCGCCATGCGAAGCTTGCCGATCGCCACCAGCGCCGAGGTCCGCAGCTCGCCATCCGACAATAACGTGCCCAGCGCCGCGATGAACCTCTCGTCGCTCGCTAGCGCGCTCCAACTGCCGCGAGGCAGGGCGTTGGCGACGACGCGCTCCAGGGCCGCCCGTCGCAACGCGGCCGGGCGAGCGACGTTTTGCGCGATCGTGAGCAGTCCCCAACCGGCCTCGGGCGAGGCAATGTTGGCGACATTGCTCAACAGCATCTCGGCCGATTTTGGATCGAGTCCGTCGACGTTCAACCTGGCTAATACCGTTTCGGCGGCCCGCTGCGGATTGAGCAGTTGCAACAGCGGAAACTGCGCCAAAGATAGCGGACCGTTCTTTTCGAGCCGGGCCAGCAACTGCTCGCGGCGCTCCGCGGCCGCGACGTTGATCGCCTCCAGTTGATAGCGATCCGAACCGTCGTAGGTCGCGGCGATGCTTGCCAGCGCCGTCTCAACCGCTTCGCCTCGGAGTGTGCGGATCGCCAACAGCACTTCGCGGCGAACCTCGGCGGCAGAGTCGGACACCAGCGGCAAGATCGCACTGGCATACTTGTCGCCGTGCCGGCGCAGGATGCGAACCGCCAAGCCGCGAAACCGCGAGTCGGAATGCCTCAACTGCTCAACGACCGTCGTCCGACCCTCGCCGCCAATGCGGTCCAAGACCCATAGCGCGCGGGCGGCGTCATTCGCCTCGCTGCCGCTCAACAGCGAACGCAGCGCCGCGACGCTCGCCTGACCTTCGGCCAACAGTCGCTCGCGAGCCAGGTATTGCGTAGCCAGGTTCGGACTCTTCAGGCCCTCAATAGCGTCGTCGATGTTCTCGTACGGGCCGGGCTTCTCGCGGCGCACGGGCTTCTTGCCGGCGGGAGTCAACAAGAAGATGCGGCCCTGATCGGGATTGTTATAGGCGTGGCCGCCAACGCCGCCGTCGTACCAGTCTGAGACAAACAGCCGCCCGTCGGTCGCGGCGCAAATATCGTCGGGTCGGAAATAGTTGTCCCCTTCGTTCGAGAGAAAGACTTCGCTCGTGGCCTGCATGCCAAAACCCGACAGCTCGTGTCGATAGACTCGACATTCGCGCGGACCGCAATCCGTGTGCAGCGGAGCGTTCTTGTACTTGGGACCGAACGCGTCCCCTTCGTAAAAGCAGATGCCCGTCGGCGAACCGAAGCCGGTCACAAGCGTGCCAGGGACGTGACCGGGCACATGACCGCGGAAGTGCCAGTGTGCACGATAGGGCACGTCGGGCGAAAGGCGTTCGGCTAATTCCTCTTTGCCAAACGGCGGTCCGCCGAACCAACCATAGTTGCCCCCTTCCAGGAGCCAACAAATCCGCACGCTCTCGTTGCCGTCGTTGTCGTTGTCGCTGAGGTAGGCTTCGCCGAACGAGCTGACGCAAACCTCATAGGGGTTGCGAAAGTTGACGGCCACGGTCTCCAACTTGCTGCCGTCCAACTCGCCGCGAAGCACGGCGCCATGAGGATAGGCGACCTTCGAGCCGTCGGTGCCGCGGACCTCGAAACCGGCGTCGCCATGCGACATCCACCATTTGTGATCGGGACCAAGCACGAGGCTGTGAGCGCCATGATCGTGGTTGTGGCCGCGAAATCCGCCCAGCACGCGGCGCGGCGGACCGTCGGCCTTGAGATCGCCGTCTCGATCTTCATAGACCCACAGGTCCGGGCTGGTGGCCACGTACACCCGCGGGCCGGCCACGCAAATGCTCATCGGCGCGAATACGCTGTCGGCGAACACAGTTCCCTTGTCGGCCTTGCCGTCGCCGTCGGTGTCTTCCAGGACCTTGATCTTGTCGGCTGGCGGATCCTTTGCGCCGGCGCGGTACCACTCGACTTCGGCCACCCACACTCGACCGCGGGTATCGATGTCGATGGCGGCCGGATTGGTGATCATCGGTTCGCTGGCAAACAGCGAGACTTCGAACTCAGGCGCCGCCCGCAGGGTCTTCAACTCAGCCTCGGGCGGCAATTGAGCAACCGCCGATGCACCAATCGCCGCGACTAGCCCGCAGGCTGCGACCGCCTGCCACAGACATCGAAGCTTTACGGACATGCCGGGCGTCGCTTGGGCGTGGGGGAGGGCTGCAAGAGCAGGCAGGACGAACGGGGGGAACGGCAAAGGATCGCGAAGTGTCAGTATAGATAGGCTCCATGAACCAATCAAACCGCGCTCAAACGTACGTAGTGATGCCGTTTGAAATACTTTTCTGGACGGTCTTGGTCTTGCTGATCTAGCCCGGCTTCTGTAGCCTTCCAAGCCCAAGGATGGGGAAAGGAAGGCAGGAATGCCAAGTGAACAAGGCACGCTTTTCAGCGCTCCGTTTCTTGAGCGGCTTAGGCATTGGATCGGCACGCACCACACGGTCTACCCACGACTGCCGCCGCAGGGTATCTATTTTGAATCGCTGGTAGAGCGTGCATTTCTCCACTCGGGCTGGCCGCGCGATCAGGTTGTTTTAGAGCATCCAAATAGCCCAAAGGCTGATATTCGAGTCGGCCAAACGCGCCTATCTCTGAAAACCGAAACCGGCCGGATTACTCGCAGGGACCGGCTCAGCATTACGAAGCTTTGCACAACAGAGACAGGCGAGTGGATATCGAAGGCCCTGATAGAGCACGCCCTAGCAGCCCGTTGAAATTCGGGGTTTTCAGGCGGCGGGGGCGAGGCGCGGCGGCCGGTGGCAGTTTTCGAACGCGACGATTGC
>CAZUPX010000065.1:0-4383 GCA_964622155.1 uncultured Planctomycetaceae bacterium
CAACATCGGCAACTCGGCCGTCACTAGCAATATCGACGTCGAGCTGGAAAAGCTGCACACCGCCGTACACTTCGGGTCGGACACGGTCATGGATCTCTCGACCGGCCGCGACATCAACGCCATTCGAGCGGCGATCATCGATGCCTCGCCGGTGCCGATCGGCACCGTGCCGATTTATCAGATGGTCCAGGAGCTGGACGACATCTGCGACATGAAGCCGCAGCACTTTTTGGACATGGTCGAGCATCAGGCCCAACAGGGCGTCGACTACATGACCGTTCACGCCGGAGTGTTGCTGGAACATTTGCACTTGACGATGAACCGAGTGACCGGCATCGTCAGCCGGGGCGGGTCGTTGGTGGCCAAGTGGATGATGCACCATCGGCAGCAAAACCCTCTGTACACGCACTTTGAGGACTTGTGCGACATCATGCACGAGTATGACGTCACGTGGAGCCTGGGAGACGGACTGCGTCCCGGCTCCATCGCCGACGCCAGCGATGCGGCCCAGTTTGCCGAGCTGGATGCGCTGGGCGAGTTGACGCGCCGCGCGTGGGCCAAGAACACGCAGGTTATGGTCGAAGGTCCCGGGCATATCCCCATGGACCAGATCGACATGAACATCAAGCGGCAGATGCAGGTCTGCGACGAGGCGCCCTTCTACGTGCTCGGTCCGCTAGTGACCGACATCGCGCCGGGCTACGACCATATCACGAGTGCCATCGGTGCCGCACTGGCGGGGTGGAGCGGCGCGGCCATGTTGTGCTATGTCACGCCCAAGGAGCACCTGGGCCTGCCGGAGAATGAGGACGTCAAGCAAGGCGTGATCGCCTACAAGATCGCGGCGCACGCGGCCGATCTGGCCCGGCATCGCCCCGGCGCTCGCACGCGCGACGACGCGCTGTCGAAGGCCCGTTTTGAGTTCGACTGGAACGAGCAGTTCCGCCTGTCGCTCGATCCCGACACCGCGCGGCGGATGCACGATGAGACCTTGCCGCAAGACACGTTCAAAAGCGCGCACTTTTGCAGCATGTGCGGCCCGAAATTCTGCTCGATGAAGATCAGCGAAGAGATTCGGCAAATGGAAAGCGAAAACCCGCTGATCGTCGCCGCCAAGTAAACCTGCTTCCCTCTCCCCGTCGTGGGAGAGGGTGGCCCCGGCGTGCCGGGGCCGGGAGGGGGCGCACTGCCTGTGCGCAAAGCCTTCCGTTGATGCGCCCCCTCATCCGACTCGCTTGCACTCGTCACCTTCTCCCACAAGGGGAGAAGGAGGTACTCGCGCCGGAACGCCAACGTTGGGCCTACGGCCTCGGCGCGGCGTAGATGATCAGCCAAAACAGCGACGCGAAAAAGATCAACAGCCCGGCCAGCACGATCCACGCGCGCGGGCCCATCTCGTCAAATGGGGACGTCCACTCGGCCGAGGCCGGCAGCTCGCGGCCGTCGCCGAACTGGTGACCGCACCACTCGCACTGAGCGAGAAACTCCGGTTCGAACGCTTCGTCGCAGGTTGGGCAAAGCACGAGATGCTTCTTTTCCGGACCTTCAGGCACAAACGCCACCGTGAATCCGCTGCCGGCCGTCTCACACACCGGACAACTCGTGTGCCGCGGGCGACCGCAGCCCGGGCATGTCGGCCAATCGGGCCTCTCCGCGTCGGCTTCTTCCTCTAATTCGACGAGCTCGTCAGCAGGCTGGCTCTCGCACTTGTCCCACTCGATCCGCTTACGGCGGTAAATCAGATACACTCCCAAGGCAATACTCGCGTTCAACACCAGCGCGCGATTGATATCGTTGGCAGGAGTTCCCGCCGTCGCCTTGTCAACGGCGAAGTAAATGGCAAAACAGGTAGTCACGTAGAACAACGCGCGGAGCCAGAATTGAAACGGACCGGGCGCTCGGTCAGGTCCGGGAGGACCGCGTCGCGTGATCCGTTCGAACTCCAACGCAATGCGGCGGGCCTGCTGAGCATCTGGCTCACCCACCACGACGCGAGGTGCTGCAGGAACGCCGAAAGGTAGGTGACCCAGGCCGATCTGTAACGCCTCGTTCATCACATGGGCGACAATGCCCTCATCGCGCAATATGTTCTCGAGCAGGTGTGCCTGCTCGAGCGTTGCGGCCACATAGACGACAGTCTGCGAGTCACTCATGGCAACTTAGCCTTATGGGCAACCTCGCAGGCCAAAGGACAAGACTTGCCGGACCCATCGGGCTACAATTGGCGCGAAACCCTGGAAATCGTCCGGCCCAACTAATACGCTGTACATAAGTCCCGATTGTAGCCGCTTGGTCCCACCGCCTCCACGCCGCCCTCCTTCGCGAGTCAACCATGCAACATTCACTTTCGATTATTCGTCCTGGCAGGATCATCGCGTGCTGTGTGCTCTCAGTCGTTGTCGCTCATACTTTGCACGCCGAAGCGCCACGCGTTCTGCCGGAAGGCAAACTGCCGGCCGACAAGCGGCTTGGGCCGCCCAAGGACCTCGACGGGTATTTTCCGTTTACGCCGAGCAAGACCAAGGAAGAGTGGGCTACGCGGGCCGAGCAGATTCGCCGGCGGATTCTAGTTGCGAATGGACTGTGGCCCATGCCGGTTAAAACACCGGTTAACGCGGTCGTGCACGGCAAGGTCGAGCGCGATGGGTACACCGTCGAACGAGTCTATCTCGAAAGCTACCCGGGCCATTTTGTGACCGGTAGCCTGTACCGCCCAAAGGGAAAGTCTGGCAAACTGCCGGGCGTGCTGTGCCCGCATGGTCACTGGCCCCAAGGTCGATTTACCGACGAGGGGCTGGAAAAGACTCACAAGGAAATTGCCGCCGGCGCAGAGCGTTTCGAGCAGGGTGGCCGATATCCGTTGCAAGCTCGCTGCGTGCACCTGGCGCGGATGGGCTGCGTCGTGTTTCACTACGACATGTTGGGCTACGCCGACAGTTTGCAGATATCGTTTGATGTGGCACATCGCTTCGGCAAGCAGCGGCCCGAAATGGACACGCCCGAGAACTGGGGATTCTTCAGCACGCAGGCCGAGCTGCGCCAGCAGAGCGTGATGGGAGTGCAGACA
Organism: uncultured Planctomycetaceae bacterium; assembly: GCA_964622155.1. Classification (GTDB taxonomy): domain Bacteria; phylum Planctomycetota; class Planctomycetia; order Pirellulales; family PALSA-1355; genus CAZUPX01. The sequence continues at coordinate 3,068 of CAZUPX010000065.1, forward strand.
TACAACTCGATTCGCGCGCTCGATTGGCTGAGTGAGTTGCCAGACGTCGAGCCGTCGCGTATCGGCGTGACCGGCGCCAGCGGCGGCGGGACGCAGACGTTCATCCTGTGCGCGATCGACCCTCGCCCGGCCGTGGCATTCCCGGCCGTGATGGTTTCGACGGCTATGCAGGGCGGCTGCACCTGCGAAAACTGCTCGAACCTGCGCGTCGACACGGGCAACATCGAGTTCGCGGCCCTGATGGCCCCGCGCCCGCTGGGCATGAGCGGTGCGATGGATTGGACCAAAGAGATCGAGACCAAGGGCCTTCCAGAGCTCAAGCAGCACTACGCCATGCTGGGTGCGCCGGACCTGGTGATGGGCAAGGCCCTACTGCAGTTCGGTCACAACTACAACAACGTCAGCCGTGAGCTGATGTACGGCTGGTTCAACAAGCATTTGCAGCTTGGACAGAACGAGCCTATCCGAGAACAGGACTACACGCCGCTGTCGGTCGCCGAGATGACGGTCTGGGATGAAAGCCATCCCAAACCCGTCGGCGGCGACGACTATGAGCGATCGCTCGTGCGGTACATGACCAATGACGCCCAGGGGCAGATTGCGGCCCTTACCCCGCGTGACTCGACGTCGCTGGCGAAATTCCGCGAGATCGTGGGCGGCGGGGTCGACGTGCTGGTCGGCCGTGGCCTGCCCGCGGTCGACTCGCTCGAATACGAACAGCTCGCCCAGGCCGATGGCGCCAACTACACGCAGTACGCGGCGCTACTGCGCAACAAGCCAGAGGGGGAAGAGCTTCCGATTGTGTTTCTGCACCCCAAAAGCTGGAACAAGCGAATCGTCATTTGGGTGCACGAGAAGGGTAAGGCCGGCTTGTACGGTGATGATGGTCAGTTGGTACCGGCGGTTCGCAAACTGCTCGAGTCGGGCTCGGCCGTCGCCGGAGTCGATCTCGCCTATCAGGGTGAGTTCCTCGCCGACGGAAAGCCGCTGACCGAGACTCGCCGAGTAAAAAACCCGCGTGAGTTCGCCGGCTATACACTGGGCTATAACCATTCGCTGTTTGCCCAGCGCGTGCATGACATCCTGACGCTCGCGGCGTTCTGCCGGCGATACGCCGATGTGCAGCCTCAGGTCGACCTGGTCGGTTTTGGTCCAGCCGGTGCCTGGGCCGCGGCGGCGCGAGCTCAAGCAGGAACCGCGATTGGCCGCGCCGCAATCGACACCGGTGGATTCCGCTTTGCCAGCCTGCGTTCCATCCGCGACGTGAACATGCTGGCGGGCGGCGCAAAGTATGGCGACCTGCCCGGTATGCTCGC
>CAZUPX010000066.1:0-2419 GCA_964622155.1 uncultured Planctomycetaceae bacterium
TGAAACGATCAGGGCACTGCCGAAATCGCCGAAGCCGGCTTTGATGTCGGGCCGTTGGGCCTTCGAGTGGTCCTTTTCGGTGAAGATCAGCATCAGCGACGGTTTGTCGTCGAACGGTTCTCGCCACTGGGCCGAAACGAATGCCAGCCTGGCCGGCTTGCCGTTGCCGGTGAACCTACCCGAGACGGTCGGTTTGACCGGGCCGGACGGCTTTGACTTTGGCGGCGCGGCATTCAAGCCCAAGGGCGCGTCGAACAACACGCTAAAGCCGCGCTCGCCGCCGGCGAGGCTTTTGCTTTGCAAAATGGCCTGGCCTTGCACGCGGTTGCCCACCAGTTTCACCTGGCCGGCCAGCCCTTGGCCGTCCGGCTCGCTGAACGACGCGTTGTCTGCCCAGGCGTGGCAATTCTGAATTTCTCCACTCTTGCGGTACACGACTTTCAGATAGGGCTGCGAAAGCGACAAACGGTCGTCGCTGCCGTCGTTCTCAGCGAGCGTTTTTTTGATCCTCTCCAGCGGCAGGTTGCGATCGCTGGCCAGCATGGTGATCAACGCTTCATCTCCACGGCCGCTCTCGTAGGCCGCGAACTTCGTGAGCTGATAGGTCCGACCGCCAACGGTCATCGTTCCACCAGTGGGCGGCTTTTCGTCGGCGCGAACCACCGGCACGAAGCACAACATCCAGATCACCGCCATCAGTCTTGCGTAATTCCGTTGCATGAGATCTCCTGCGCTCGTAAAAGTCGACGATGCCGACATTTTCCGTAGGGGCCGAGCCTGGAACCGATCCAGGTTCGCAATAACCGCGATTGTAACAACGCGCCCCCCTCTCCCGTAACGCGGAATTGGCCGTCGGTCGGGTGGCACGGGCATCTTGCCCGTGTCTTGCGCTTGCACTGGCGACATGCCAGTGCCACCCACTACCTGGCGAGTTTGAGTAGTTGCGCTGCTAGACTCACCACCACTTCGGCTCGCGCTTTTCCAGAAACGCGTTGAGACCCTCGGCGGCTGCTTCCGTCGTGCGGCTGGCCGCGCTCACCGCGGCGCCGGCCACCAGTTGTGACATCAATTGCTCGCCGATCGTCTCGTTCAGCAGCCGCTTGGTCATCTGCAGCGCCTCGGGTGCACACTGGGCCACTTCACCCACAAGCTGGTTTGCACGGGCCCAGACTTTGTCGCGACCGACCAGCTCGTGGAATAAGCCCAAGCGATGCGCTTCGGTGGCACCAATGATCTGGCCGGTCAGCAACAGATAGGCGGCGTGGCTGCCTCCGATGCGAAAAGCCAACAGCGGCGCGACCATGCCCGCCACGACGCCGCGGCGGGGCTCGGGAAACCCGAACGTCGCATCGTCGCAGGCGACGACCAGGTCGCAGGCCATCACCAGTCCGGCGCCGCCGGCCACCGCCGCGCCGCCCACGGCCGCCACCAGCGGCTTGGGAAACCGCAGCATCGCCTCGATCAGCTCGTGATACAGGATCGAATCGGCGTGCCACTGGGCCTGGCGATCCTCTTCTCGTGCGTGCTCGCCGGCAGCCAGCATTTCCGACAGGTCCATGCCCGCGCAAAAAGCTTTGCCAGCGCCCGTGATGATTACCCCCCGCACCTTCCGCTCCTGGTGCAGGTCGCCCAGCGCCTGGTGCAGCTCTTTGAGAAGCTCACGCGACAGTGCGTTGCGCTTAGCGGGCCGGTTGAGCGTGATGGTGCCGGTGTGCTCGTGGACCTGGACTTTAACGATTGCTTCCATGGTGGTGCTGCGGTACAAGGGGCTTACGTCCTTGTGGCTCGATTTGAGAATCAGAAGATGAGGATATTAACCACAACGACACAAAGGGCACGAAGGCACGACTTACCACGGAGGCTTCGGCCGTGAGCTCAGCCGAACGGTCACCGAGGACACCGAGACGGAGGGAAGAGAGTTACAAAGAAAGTCAAATTGCGTCTCGTTGTTCTCGGTGGGCTCGGTGGCCAATCCCTTTTGCCTTCGTGTCCTTCGTGTCTTTGTGGTAAATCATCCCTCTCAATCTTAAACCTGAAACACACCCAGCTTGAACGGTTCATTTTCGGCGCGGCGCGTGGCGGCTTCCAGCGCAAAAATGAGAACCTCGCGAGTTTTCGCCGGATCGATGATGCCGTCGATCCAACCGTGTGCGGCGGCATAGCGAACGTCCGTGGCGCGATCGTAGTTCGATTTTACCGTCTCGCGCAACTGGGCCAGCTCTTGAGCATCGACCGCGTGTCCCTGCCGCTCGAGACTCTTGACGGTCACGTCCAACAACGTCGAGGTGGCCTGTTCGCCCCCCATCACGGCCATGCGGGCGGTGGGCCACGAGAAAATCAGCCGCGGGTCGAACGCCTTGCCGCACATCGCATAATTGCCCGCCCCGTACGAGCCGCCGACGATCACGGTCAACTTGGG
>CAZUPX010000067.1:0-18149 GCA_964622155.1 uncultured Planctomycetaceae bacterium
CATTCGCTGTCCGCGCGCCGCGATGCCACGCCGTTCATCGTACCCGATGTGATGAATTACAAAGTCGCAACCGAGGTCTTCCAGCCACCTGGCTCCGGCAACCATATCCGGACAGACCATGTTGTCGCCCATCACCCGGACGCCGAAATCATGGCCGGCCTTGACGACGCAGCGGATTGTCTCATCATGGGCCCTGGCCATGACCACCACGTGGGTCGCGCCGGCCTTGGCCATCATCTCGGCTTCCAGGTAGCCGCCATCCATCGTCTTCAAGTCGGCCACGATCGGCGTATCGGGAAAACGCTGCCGCAACGCACGCACGCCGTGCATGCCTTCGGCGATGATCAGCGGCGTCCCGGCTTCGAGCCAATCGACGCCGGCGCGCATGGCCAACTCGGCCGTCTCGAGGGCTTCGGCTGCGGAAGTTACGTCCAGCGAGATTTGAACGATTGGCTTCATCGACGGTGTCAGCGGTTAATAGGCGAATCGATCGTCGGTTATCTGTTCTAGAGCCCAACGGCTCAACGCGTGCGGGCGGAGGCGGCTGGACTTTTCGAGAGCCAAGCATCGCCTATAATGCCAGCTAGTGAAAAGATTCACAAGCCGGCCGTTCGCCCATTTCAAATCCGAACCTCTAGCCAAGTCAACGAACTATGCGAATCGGAGCCGTTCATTATCTCAACACGAAGCCGCTGGTCTATGGGCTCGATCGATTCGCTCCCGAGGCCGAGGTGGTTTACGACTTACCCAGCCGGCTGGCCGATCGACTGGCGGCGCGGCGGCTCGACGTCGCCTTGATCCCGTCGATCGAGTTCTTCCGCGGTCCAGGCTACTCGATCGTTTCCAACGCGTGCATTGCCTGTCGCGGGCCGGTGCTGAGCGTGAAGCTGTTCAGCCGCCGCGCAATCGAGTCGATCCACACGCTGGCGCTGGACGAAGGTTCACGGACCAGCGTCGCGCTGGTCCGGATCCTGTTAGGCGAACGGTACGGCATACGTCCGCAGTTGGAGGCGCTTCCACTGGGGCACTCGCTGACCGACTGCGACGCCGACGCTGTCCTGTTGATCGGCGACCGGGCGATGTACTCGCCGGCCGGCCCTTTTGAGTTCGTGTGGGATTTGGGTGACGAATGGTGCCGCTGGACCGAGCTGCCATTTGTATTCGCCATGTGGGCGGCGCACTCCGACGCTGACGTTGGCGGGCTGGGCACGGCGCTCGAGGCCGCGCGCAACGCGGGAGTGGCGCATTTCGACGAAATCGCCGAGCACGAGGCTGCCCCGCTGGGTCTCACGCGACCGCAGTGCGTCTCGTACTTGCGCGACAATCTGTACTTTTACCTGGGACCGCGCGAGCAGCGCGGGCTCGAGCTGTTCTATCAAAAATCGGCCCAGCTTGGTCTGGTGCCTGGCGGAGTCGAACTTGGATTTGAGCATCGCCAAAGTGCTGGATAAAGCGGTCGCCGGCGAGCGACTCAGCCGCGACGAGGGGCTGCGGCTGCTCGAGTGCCACGACCTGGCTGCGCTGGGGCGCGCGGCCGACGCGGTCACGCGCCGATTGCACCCCGAGCCGTATCGCACGTACAACATCGACCGCAACATCAACTACACGAACGTCTGCGCGGCGGTCTGCGATTTCTGCGCCTTTTTTCGCAAGCCGAAGGATTCGGAAGGCTATGTGCTCGACCGCGACGTGCTCCTGCAGAAAATTCAGGAGACGGTCGATCTCGGCGGCGATCAGATCCTGATGCAGGGCGGGTTGCATCCAGACTTCAAGCTCGAGTGGTATGAAGAGCTGCTGGCCGATATCAAAAGCCATTTTCCGCAAGTCAACATCCATGGCTTCAGCCCGCCTGAGATTCACCATTTCACCAAGGTCTCGAAGCTGCCTCTGCGCACGGTGCTCGAGCGGCTCAGGGCGGCCGGCCTGGGCAGCTTGCCGGGCGGAGGGGCCGAGATTCTGGTCGATCGCGTGCGCAAGGAATTGACGCGCGGCAAGGTCATGACCGACGACTGGCTAAACGTCAACCGCGTCTGGCACGAAATGGGTGGTCGCAGCACCGCCACGATGATGTTTGGCCACGTCGAGACGCTAGCCGAACGGATCGAGCACCTCGAGCGGCTTCGCGAGTTGCAGGACGAGACGGGCGGATTCACCGCGTTCATTTGCTGGACGTTCCAGCCCGGCTATGAGATGGCTCACCTGCCGCCAGCCGGCTCGTTCGAATATCTGAAGACGCAGGCCGTCAGTCGGCTATATCTCGACAATTTCGCGAACATTCAATCGAGCTGGGTCACGCAAGGACTCAAGATCGGGCAGATCGCCCTGGTGTACGGCGCCAACGACATGGGCAGCCTGATGATCGAAGAGAACGTTGTGGCCGCGGCCGGAACGGTGCACTATCTCACGCTGGACGAGATCCGCGGAGCGATCTGGGAACTGGGTTACACGCCTCGGCGGCGCAACGTGTTTTACGAATTGGTCGACGAAGCACCGCTGGAACCTGCGATGAACTGACGCCGCTTGCCGCCACCGACCACCTCACCCGGCGGCGATTCTTGTGGTACCCTTACGAAGATAGACGGGCGGTCGCGTCTTGCGCCGTCGGTCGAGTCGCTACAGTCGGCACATCCGCTAGAATTGTGCAGCACAGGGCGCGCGTTACCTCCTCACGATGATCAACGTTCGCCAACTGACGAAACACTATGCCGACCTGAAGCGAGGAAAATTCTTCGCCCTGGAAGGGGTCAGCTTCTTCGCGCAGGCGGGCCAAGTCTATGGGTTGTTGGGACCGAACGGTGCCGGCAAGACGACTTTGCTGCGGATTCTGAGCACCGTCCTGCGGCCTAGTGGCGGCAGCGCCACGATCAACGGCTACGACGTCGTGACCCAGTCCTCACTCGTACGGCATCAGATCGGCTTCGTATCGGCCAACACGGCCGTCTACGATCGCATGACCGCCTGGGAAATGGTCGAGTACTTCGGCCGGCTCTATGGCCTTGCCGAGGAACCCTTGCGCAAGCGGATGGACGAAATCTTCACCCGCTTGAAGATGCACGAGTTTCGCGACGTGCTGGGGGGCAAGATGTCGACGGGCATGCGGCAGAAGGTGTCGATCGCGCGGGCCATCGTTCATGATCCGCCTGTGTTGATCTTTGACGAAGCCACCGCGGGCCTGGACGTGCTCGTCGCGCGCGCCCTGTTGAAGACCGTCGCCGAGCTGCGCGATCATGGCAAGTGCATTGTGTTTTCGACGCACATTATGCGCGAGGCGGAAAAGCTGTGCGATCGTGTGGCGATCATGCATCGCGGCCACATCCTGGCCGAGGGCACGCTCGACGAGTTGCGCCAGCAGCACGCCGAACAAGATCTCGAGGAGCTGTTTTTCCGTCTGATTCTAAACCACGACGAAACGCACACCTTGGAGGACTCGCGGGTTCGAGATTAAGGGAATCAAGTCGAACGCGTCGGCAAACGCTCTCCGTCGCCCCGAAAGCTCTTGAAACCAGCGAGCCGGCTGATGCGCTGGTCGAATATCAAGCTGATTCTGATGCGGGAGATACGCGATCAACTGCGCGACCGGCGCACGTTGTTCATGATCGCGGTGCTGCCGCTTTTGCTCTACCCACTGTTGGGCATGAGCTTTTTCCAGGTGACGCAGTTCATGCGCGATCATGCGATTCGCGTGTTGGTGGTTGGCGCGCCCCAGGGCGCAGGGTTGCCGCCACTGGTCGAGGAGGAGCGCTTCGCCCACGGCTTGTTCACCGACGAGAGTCAATTGCGACTGCTTCAAGTGACGTCGCAGCCCCTGCCCCCCGACGTGGGCCAGCCGCGCACTGCGTCGTTGGAGCAAGCCCGCAACGAAATGCTCGCCGGCAATTTCGACGTGGTCGTGTACTTTGCGCCCAACTTCGCCGAACGTTGTGCCCGCTTCCATACGGCCCTTGTGCAGGGGGACATGGGCGAGAGCGCACCCGCCGAACTGGACATTCCGCGAGTCGAAATCTATCCCAACCTGGCTAAAGATGCCTCCAAGGCCGCCCACCGCCGGGTGGCCGACGTGCTCGATAGCTGGCGCGAGGAAATAGGTCGACGAAATCTTACCGACAGCAAGCTTCCGCCAACGGCGGCCAAGCCGTTTGAAATCACCACGCTCGACGTCGCCAATGCCAGCCAACACAAGGCGGCCCTGTGGTCCAAGGTGCTCCCGTTCGTGCTGTTGATCTGGGCTCTGACCGGTGCGTTCTACCCGGCCATCGACTTGTGCGCCGGCGAAAAGGAACGAGGCACCCTCGAGACGCTGTTGTGCAGTCCGGCTGAGCGCATCGAGATCGTGTGGGGCAAATTGTTGACCATCATGATCTTCTCGATGGCAACGGCGATGCTCAACCTGCTGAGCCTGACGATCACGGGCTCCTTGGTGCTTAGTCAATTGCCAAACTTGGGTCCGCCGCCGGGGCTGGCCATCGTCTGGCTATCGGTAGCGCTGGTGCCTGTGTCGGCGCTGTTCAGCGCTCTGTGCTTGGCGCTGGCTGCCTTCGCACGCAGCAACAAGGAGGGCCAGTACTACTTGATGCCGCTCGTGCTGGTCACGATGCCGCTTGTGATCTTGCCGATGGCGCCCGGCGTGGAATTGAACTTGGGCAATGCGCTGGTCCCAGTCACCGGGCTGGTGCTGCTGCTGCGAGAGATGCTCGAGGGCGATTATCTGCAGGCGCTACCTTACGTCCCCATGGTGGTGGCGGTGACGCTGGGCTGCTGCTGGCTGGCGATCCGCTGGGCAACGAGCCAGTTCGATAGCGAGGAAGTCCTGTTCCGCGAGAGCGAACGGTGGGATGTGGGCCTGTGGATCAAGCATCTATTGCGAGATCGCGAGGCCACGCCAAGCTTCGCGGAAGCCATGTTTTGCGGAGTGTTGATTTTGATGATCCGCTTTTTCATGAACTTCTCGCTGCCTGCACCCGGGTCGTTCCACGACGTGGCGGTGCTGGCCGCGGTGACGCAATTAGTCGTCATCTTGACGCCGGCGCTGCTGATGACAGTCATGCTGACGCGTAGCCCGGTGCAAACGCTGCTTTTGCGGCGTCCGCCACTGCTGGCCCCGCTGGCGGCCGTGTTTCTGGCCTTCACCCTGCATCCGACGGCGAACCTGTTGCAGACGCTGGTCATGCGGTTGTATCCGCTTAGCGACGAGCTGGCGCAAGTGCTTAAGAACTTGAACATCGCGGGCAACGACCTGTGGATCACGCTGCTGGTAATTGCCGTGATGCCGGCCATTTGTGAGGAGCTGGCCTTCCGCGGGTTCATACTTTCCGGCTTACGCCGTACCGGGCACAAGTGGACTGCGATCGTGCTGGCCAGCGTATTCTTCGGCGCAACGCATCAGATTTTTCAACAGTCCATCGTCGCTTGTGCACTGGGGATGGTCATCGGTTTCATCGCGGTGCAGTCGGGCAGCTTGTGGCCGTGCATTTTGTTTCATATGGCGCACAACTCGCTGACCTTGGTCGTGGCCCGCGTGGCCCCACAGATGGCGCAAGGCGACCATTGGCTGAAGTGGATCATCCGCGACGCGTCCGATGAAGGCCAGCTCTATCATTGGCCGATCGTCGTCATCAGCGTCGCTGTCAGCGGCATCATTCTGGCCTGGTTCCACAAGCTCCCCTACCCCCGCACGCCCGAAGAATCGCTGCAAGAGGCGATCGACCATCAATCGGGCCAATGGCAGTTGGGCTGATTGGGTGCCGTGCTCACGCTCGCGTGAGCTTGCTCTTCTAAACGGAGCGCCGCCGTCACTTCCGCTGTCTGCCGGAACTCGATATTGTGCTAGGCGCGCCAACGCGCGTGAGAATGACACCCAGTCGCGCCGAATTTCAAGACGCCCGATGATCGATCAATCGTCCACGTTGGCTCTCAAAGCCCGCTACGTGTTCCCGGTCTCGGGCCCACCGATTGCCGATGGTTTCGTCGCGATTCGCGGCGAGTACATTGAGACCGTTGGTTCGCGTCGGCCCGACGGCGGCATGCGGGACCTTGGCGATGCGGCCATCGTGCCGGGTCTGGTCAACGCACATACGCATCTTGAGTTCAGCGATCTGGCTGCCCCGCTCGGCGCACCGGGCACACCCCTGCCCGACTGGATTCGACAGGTGCTTGCGCATCGCCGCGTAGAGTCGGTCGCGATGCCCGAGCAGATTCGGCGCGGTCTTTCTGAGTGTCTCGCTGCGGGTACGACCGCCGTGGGCGAGATCGCCACGCTCGATTGGCGGCAGGATCCCGTCGTGCTGGCCGACGGTCCGCCGGCTGTGTGCATGTTTTACGAATCGATTGCTCCAACGACCAGCCGCGTCGCAGCTTCAACGGCAGCCGCCGAGGCGTTCCTGTCTTCCCAAGTGCGGGCGCCGCACGTTTGGCCTGGGCTCAGCCCACACGCTCCTTACACGGTGCACCCAAAACTGCTCGAAGCTCTCGTCGACCTGAGCATTCGGTATCAAGTGCCGATGGCCATGCACCTGGCCGAATCTCGCGAGGAGCTGGAGCTGCTCCGCACGCGCGGGGGATCGTTTCGCGCGCTGCTCAACGATCTCGAAACCTGGGATCCACGGCCTGCGGCGAGATATCCTCGCATCCTCGACTATCTGCAGCAGTTGGCCCGCGCGCCACGATCGCTCGTGATTCACGGAAACTACTTGGACGGCGAGGAGCGAACGTTTCTGGCAGATCATGCCGACACGATGACCGTTGTCTACTGCCCGCGGACTCATCACTTCTTCCGCCACGATCCGTATCCACTCGCGGAGATGCTCGCTTCAGGAATCGCGGTGGCCCTGGGCACCGACAGCCGGGCGTCAAATCCCGACTTGAGTTTGTTTGAAGAGATGCGATTCATCGTCCAGCATATTCCGCATTTCGATCCGTCTACGGTCCTCAAGCTCGGCACGCTTGCCGGAGCTCGCGCACTCGGTCTCGACACTCAATTGGGGTCGCTGGAACCGGGCAAGATGGCCAATCTAGGGGTCATCGATCTGGCTGGCGGCGATGCGGACGATCCGCACGCGGCTCTGTTCTCGCAAGCAGCGCGACCCAGCTCGACCTGGATTGCCGGTATTCCTACAGCCGGCAGTTCGTGATCTGGGTCTCCAGAATTGCCGACGCGCCCAGCGCTTCCAGCCGCTCCATGATCTCGATCACTTCGGTCCGGCGAACCATCACGCGCACCGCGCACCATTCGGGATCTTCGAGCGCGCTAACCGTGGGCGAGTTGAAACCTGGCGTAATCTTTTCGGCCGCCGGCAACTTCGCGCGAGGCACGTTGTATTCCAGGAGCGACCAACTCCGAGCAATCACGACGCCTTCGAGCCGCCGCACAACTCGATCGGCCAAGTCGGCGTGCCGACAGACCGGATTCTGCACGACGATCGTCTGATAGCGGCCTATTTCCTCCAACACACGCAACCGGTTGGCGGCCAACGTGCTACCGGTCTCGATCAGGTCGACGATCGCGTCGGCGACGCCCAGCGCGATCATGATTTCGACTGAGCCCGACAGGTTGACCAGATGGGCCTTAGCTCGGTGTTGTTTCAAGAATTCCTCAGTGACCCGCGGAAAGCTGGTGGCCACGCGGCGACCGTCTAGTTGGGCCGAACTGGTGATCTGGCTGTCGTCGGGCACGCACACGGCCAGGCGACATTCGCCCACGCCCAGATCGAGCCGATTGATCAGCGTCGCCCCGCTTTCGGCCACGAGGTCGCCGCCGGTGATACCCATGTCGATCGCCCCTTCGGCGCACAGCACCGGAATGTCCTCGGTGCGTAGAAATGTGACATCGACGGGCACTTCGCGGCAGCGTGCAAACAAGCTACGCTCCTGACGGCGAAAGCTCAGACCGGCTTCTTTGACAAGTTGACTGGCGACTTCGGCCAGGCGGCCTTTGCTGGGGATGCCGATGCGGAGATTATTCATGGATGTGTCAAGGACGGGTTGTTGGGGGCGGCGAGGGAGGATTGGACGTGCCGCGAGCAGCCTTTTCATCCAGACCTGAAATGCCGAATCGCCGAGCCAACTCGGCCTCAACCTCGGCCAGCGCGATATCCCGGCACCCCAACAGGACCAGCAAATGGTAGATCAAGTCGGCGGCTTCTCGGATGGTATGAGCCCGCCCAGCCTCGCCGGGTTCGCCAGCCGCCTCGACAACTTCGCCCGCTTCTTCGACGATTTTCTTGCCGATCTCGTCGACGCCCCCCTGCAAGAGCCGGGTGGTGTACGATTTTTCCGAAGGATGGGCCTTCCGGTCCTCGATGACCGCCAGCAACTGGGCCAGAATAGATTGCGACTGGGTCATGAACAGGCCGGTGGCTGGAGGTCGCAGGCCGGAGGGTTTGCACGGGGCAACCTCGTTCGTTCCGACCTGGTGCCTCCAGCCTACCGCCTTCAGCCTCTGCAATGAATACCGATCTGGTGTCCACCGCCGACTGCTGGTTTTTGACCGGGCCGACAGCCAGCGGCAAGACCACCGTGGGCCTGGAATTGGCGCGAGCCCTCGGCGCTGAGATCATCTCGCTCGACTCGATGGCAGTTTACCGCGGCATGGACGTAGGCACGGCCAAGCCAACCCGCCAGGAACGTGCGGCGGTGCCACACCATCTGGTCGACATCATCGAGCCTGATCAGCAATTCAGCGTGGCTCAGTACGTCGAGGCGGCCCAGCGAACCGTCGTCGAGATTACGTCACAAGGCCGCATACCCTTGTTCGTGGGCGGAACTCCGCTGTATTTGAAGGCCCTGTTGCGGGGCATCTTTGCGGGCCCACAGGCCGATTGGACGCTGCGGCACCAATTGCAAGCCGTTGCAAAAAGCGACGGCCCGGAAAGTCTACACGCGCGACTGGCCGAGGTCGACCCGCGCACCGCGCGGCGGTTGCACCCTCGCGACGAGCGACGAGTGATCCGGGCGCTCGAAGTGTGGGAAAAGACCGGACAGTCCATCACCGAGCTGCAGCACCAGTTTGATCGCGCGCGACCGGCCGAAGCGTGCCGCGTGTTCGTCCTCGACTGGCCCAGGGCCGAACTGATCGAACGGATCAATGCACGCGTCGACTTCATGTTCGAGCGAGGGTTCGTCGATGAGGTGCGCAGCTTATTGGCTCGACCATCGCCACTAAGCCGCACGGCCTCGCAAGCCCTGGGATATTTCGAGGTGATTGAGCATCTCGAAGGTGTGCGCGACCTGGCCGAGACGATCGACCTGGTGAAGTTACACACGCGGCAGTTCGCCAAGCGGCAGATGACCTGGTTTCGCAGTTTGAGCGAGTGCCGATTTGTAAGGATTGCTGGCGCTTTTGATGCATCCAAGATCGCTAACGCATTGACTACGGCGCAATCGTGAACGTCCAACTCAATTCTTCACCAAACCACGCCGTAGTCTCCTGCAACATCGACCAATGCGTCTCGTAGGTGCCGGGCTGTGTCGGCGCGACCAGGTGCACGGTGAAAGTCACGGGGCGCCCGCGAAAGATGCCTCCGTACGTGGGAATCCCGTCCTTCGAGTCGTCGAGAGTGAATCGGCCCGCGCCAAACACGACTTCTCCGCAGCGGAATTCCTGCTGGCCGAACTTGAATCGGTCGGCGGCCGTCCAACTTAGGTCGCCCGCGTTGCGGACGACGACCGAAGCTTCGACATGCTGGCCCGGCCGCATCTGCTTGGGAAAGTTGTGCCACAGAATCTTCGCATTGCGGTCGGGCGTGTCGTTGAAGGCTCGCGCGCCGGCGGCTGTAATCTTGATGTACTCGAGCGGATCGCCGGTCATTGACCAGGTGTCGGTAGCCGTGTTGCCGCTGCCGGGCCTAATGTACGGCGGCGCGGTGCTGGCGCGATAAATGCCGGAACCTTCGTCGTACTCGTTCCAGCTCTCGATATTGACGTGGCGAATCTTCGGGTTCTCGTGCACCTGAGCCCACGCCTTTGGGTAATGGACTCCACCGTCACGCTTCAGGATCGAGCCCGGATTGCGGACATTCTGGTCCCAGTAGCCAGCCTTGATCTGAGCGGCCGGGTAGTTGTTGAACGTCGTCACATGCAGATATTTCGTGATCTCAAATTGCGCCAACTGCTCGTCGGCAAAGCCGAGCGTCGGCGGGTTAAGCGCCGTGGTGGTCATGTAAATTCCGCGTTTGAAGGCCGGATGCTTTTCGCCCAGCGCCGCGGCCAGGCGGCTTTCGACGTCTGATCGCTCGAGCGACGCGAGGTTGGTCGTGTTGTGTTTGACGTGCCATACATCCAGGATGACGCGGCCGTTCATGGTGGCGATGTAGCTGCCGGCGGCCTTGTCCGTGTTGACGCTGAAGTACTGGTTGAAGAACCGCGTGTACTGACCAGCGAACTCGTCTTTGCCGACAGTCGTCGCCAGGTCGACTCGTGGTTTGCCGTCCCAGGTGATCATCGGATCAAGAAACGGAGCGACCTGCGGTACGTCGTAACCCTGGGCGCGTAGCTGCGCGAGTGCTTCGAACAGGTGCACTCGTTGCTGCTCGAATGAGCGGATCACGATGACGTTGATCACGTCGATGCCCGCCGACATCATCTGCTTGAGCTGGTCCGTCCAGAAATCGACGCCGCCGGTCCAAGCCGCGCGCCCTTCCGGTGGCGGCCAAGGCCCATCGAGCTGTCCGCCGTTGGACGTGAACCAATGGAAGAGGGTGGCACTGACGATGTGGCTGTCGCTGGTGAACGCCCGAGGTGCGGGATTGAAAAGGTCTGCCGGCGGCTCGGCCATGGTGACGGCAGCGATGGTCCACACGAGCGGTGCGAACAAGGTGAGACGTGAATTCATAACCGTTCCGATCTCCCGGGGAAGGCTTTAGTCTAATATCCCCCGCGCGACCCCAACAAATCGGTTGCTCAAACCGGACGCCCGTTGCCCCATCGCTCACCTTTCCTCGACGGGCGTGTCTAGAGTAAGATGGGCGATTCTTTTGGAGGAGAATCTCGGCAAGCCGCTGTTGGCGGCAAGGAGTTGGGCGTTGATTCGCACTCATACCTGCGGCCAGTTGCGCAGCGAGCATGTCGCGCAGGAAGTCACGCTTTGCGGGTGGGTCGACAGCTATCGCGACCACGGCGGTGGTTTGTTCATCGATTTGCGCGACCGCTATGGCAAGACCCAGATCGTATTCGGTCCAGAAAGCGGAGCGGAAAACCAGGAGCTTGCTCGCACCCTGCGCAGCGAGTTCGTCGTCGCAGTCACAGGCAAAGTAGCACCGAGACCGGCCGGAACGGTGAATCCAAAATTGGCCACCGGCGAGATCGAAGTCCGGCCGTCGCGGCTGGTACTGCTCAACAAAAGCGTCACGCCGCCGTTTCAACCCGGCGCCCAGGAACTGCCGAATGAGGACTTGCGGCTCAAGTATCGATATCTCGACTTGCGACGCCCCGACATGCAATCGGCGATGCTCCTGCGTCATCGGATCATTCGCGCGATGCGTGAGTTTTTCAACGAGCACGACTTTATCGACGTGGAAACGCCCATGCTCGGCCGAAGCACTCCCGAGGGCGCCCGCGACTACCTGGTGCCCAGCCGAGTACATAATGGCTCGTTCTACGCGCTGCCGCAGTCGCCGCAGCTCTACAAGCAGATTCTCATGATCGCCGGCTACGACCGCTACGTGCAGGTGGCCCGCTGCTTCCGCGATGAAGACCTGCGTGCCGACCGCCAGCCCGAGTTCACGCAACTCGACATGGAGATGTCATTTGTCAATGCCGAGGACGTGATCGGCATCATCGACCAGCTCGTGCAGCGTTTGGCTCGCGACATCCTGGGCCAGGAAGTTTCGCTCCCTCTCCCGCGAATGACGTACGACGAGGCCATGGAGCGTTTCGGCCACGACGCCCCCGACCTACGGTTTGGCATGGAACTGGTCGACGTGACGGACCTGGCTCGCGAGGCCGAGTTTCGCGTGTTTCGCGCTACGGCCGAGGAAGGCAAGCGCGTGCGCGGCCTGAACGCCAAAGGGGCGGCCGGGAACTACTCGCGCAAAACAATCGACGAATTGACGAACTTCGTGGTGCAGGACTTCGGTGCCAAGGGCCTGGCCTGGTTCAAGGTGGAAGACGGCGGCGCGTTGGCTTCGCCGATCGCCAAGAATTTTAGCGCTGAGTTGCTTATAAGAATTGCCCAGCGGATGCAGGCTGAGCCCGGAGATTTCCTTGTATTTGTAGCCGACACGTTTGAGGTGACGGGCAAAGCTCTTTATGCGCTGCGCAAACGGTTCGGAGAGGAGTTGAAGCTGTACGACCCCAGCGAGAAGAGCTTCTCCTGGATCGTCGAGTTTCCGATGTTCGCCTGGGACGAAGAAACGAATTGCTGGACCGCGATGCATCACCCGTTCACGGCGCCACGGCCGCAAGATTTGGGACTGTTGGCCACCGAACCGGGTAAATGCCGCGCGCAAGCATATGACCTGGTCATCAATGGCTTGGAAGCCGGCGGCGGAACGATCCGAATCCACGATGCCGAGGTGCAGCAGCAAGTGTTCGGTCTGCTAGGCATCACGCCCGAGGCCGCGCGCGAACGGTTCGGATTCTTGCTCGATGCGCTGTCTTACGGTGCACCGCCGCACGGCGGCATTGCCTTAGGCATCGATCGCTGGGTCATGCTCTTTGGAGAGTTGGATAACATTCGCGATTGCATCGCATTTCCCAAAACTCAAAAGGCTTCTGACCTGATGACCGATGCGCCGGGCGCCGTCGACGCCAAGCAGTTGCGTGAATTGGGAATCGCGCTGCGCGGCCCCGACCCCGCGGCCAGGCGTTGACGACCCGCCGCGGATCGACACAATGGGTGACGAGTCGGATGGTTTCGACCTCGTATGCACGTCATCCACTTTGTGCGGAAAGGAGTCTTGCAGATGCGTCGCTCATTTCTCGCCTCGACCACGAGTCTGTTGGCCGCCACCATGCTGGCAGTGGCCGGATGCGGACAATCGCAACCCTCCCAGACCGCCCCCTCGGCATCCAAACCGTCCGGCACGTCGAAGAACCGGCAATACGACGTCAAGCGGGCATCGGCCGCGGGCAAGCTGCCTCGAACTTCCGTGGACGATGAGCCGGGCGCGTTGCCGACTGACGGCTCCGCGCTACCGCTGGACGAAATCCCAACCGAAGAGCTCACGATGCCGAAAGTGTTGATGAGCGAAGCACATGAGCAAATGTGTCGCGTGCGTGTTGGCGACGCACTTCCGGCGTTGGAGCTACCCGACCTACAGGCGCACAAGCAAAGTCTCACGCAGCTACTGGGAAAGAAGCTCACGGTTGTTTTTTTCTGGAACGGCCGCCAAGGGACCGCTCTTGAGGAACTGAGCGACCTGGGACCGCAGATCGAACAACGGTTTGGACAGCAGGGCGTGGCCGTCGTCGGAATCAACACGGGCGACTCGCCGCAACTGGCTTCCGAGCTGGCCAAGCAGGCCAATGCCACATTCGTGAACCTCTCTGACCAGGACGGCAAAGGCTTGGCACAGGTGGGCATCGGCAGAATCCCACGCACCTATCTGGTCGATGCATCCGGCACGATCGTTTGGTTCGACATCGAGTACTCACGCACTACCCGCCGCGAGCTGTCGCAGGCGATTCGCTACCTATTGGCGCAGCACTGAGTGCCGCATCGGCCGTGTCAGGCCGGTGCGGCTTGTTCATTGCTATAGAGGCCGCGCGGGCGGGCCCGGCAGTGCCAGCAACGTCGCTCGTGACATCAAAAAAAAGCCGTCAGACCGCTTTGGGGGAATTCAAAACAGTAATCCCATGGCCCAGCCCATTGCGACAAAAAACGCGAACAGGAACAGGGCCAGCCGTTTCGAAACTTCACGCCACAAATAAATGCTCGGAATAATACTGAACGTTCCCAACGTCATCGCAAACAACATCACATACCCGGACGCCACTCCCTGCTGATGAAGTTGAGCGGCAAACATGACATCCAGCGCGATGGGAACGGGCATGAAGACCGAGACCAGGCTAACGAAAGTCAGCCGCGCCGGAGTTGCATCGGAGAGGAGCGTCTGCCATGGAATTAGGGTCAGCATTGCCGCGGAAACCACGCTGGCCAACAACATGATGGTCAAAGTTGGCTTCAGGAGCATCCAGACATTTTTAGAGTAATCTCGCGCCAACTCCCGCGCCACAAACGACAACGTGTCCGTGCAATCCGTTGACGCGACCGGCACCGCGCACGCCTGGGCATCGTCGCCGACGGCAAATACCGTCAGAGGTTTATTTCGCTCCAGCCATGAAATCAAGGCGGGAACGACCACAAGAATGACCAAAAGCAAAATGGCGTACTTGGTCAGACTCATGGTCCAGGGCAATGCGGTAAACGTCATCATCACGACCACGGGATTGAAATTCGGCGAGCTAAAGAGAAAGCCAAGCGCCACCTCAATCCGCCCGTGACCGCGAGTCACGCCACAGGCTGTCGGCACCGCGCAGTTGGCGCAGACACCCATCGGCACTCCCACGAGAGCACCTTTCAAGGAGTTCAAATACAGATTGCTGCCGATCTTCAACGGATAATACCGCAAGCAGGTGTGCAGAAGAGCGCCGAACAGGACGCCGAATGTCATGCCGATTTTCATGCTATCGAGCCAATTCACTGCGCCGAACAGCACCTTCTGCCATACTGGGGCGCTCGCGGCGACCGGGAGGATTTCGTGGCTGTAGGCCATCGTCGGCAGCGCCTCGCCAACGTGCTGTGCCTTGGTCAGCAATTGCGGATAGCGCGAGGCGAACCAAAATAGCGAAACCAGCGTCAGTGTCGCACCCGCCAGGATCAAAGGGCGGTAGTAACACTCGATTCGGAGTCGATAGAAGGGGAGTCGGAGTGATTGAACAGCCATGATTTGCGTCCTCGGGCCGTCACGAGTCGACAACTGATCATACAGCCGCTGGGGTCTCGATCCAACTTGATTGCGGAACGCCACAACACTGGCTTGACAGCCTGTCGAAGAGGGTCGAAGCTGAACAAAGGAAGGCCATTACCCCCGTACAAGACTCATCGAGGCAGCCGATTTGGCGCATCTCGTGGCAACATCCACCAAACGTACTCAAAAAGTCGCAACCGAGCCGCAGCCGATTGTTGCGGCCGAGGCGAATCAGTTGCGCGTGGCGCTGGCGCAAATCGCGCCAATTCTAGGCGATCGGCACCGCAACCTGGACAAGCACCTCGATCAGATTGCGGCCGCTCGCCAGCAGGGAGCCGACCTTGTCGTATTCCCCGAGCTGTCGTTGACCGGATACTTCCTTCGCGACATCGTGCCCGACATGGCGCTCGGTCGCACCAGCCCCGAGATCTCCGACCTCATCAAGGCCGCCGGTCCGATGGCCTTGGTCGCCGGGTTTGTGGAGGAAGGTGAGGGGCACCACTATTACAATGCCGCGCTGTACGCCGAGCAGGGCAAGCTCGCTCACGTTCATCGCAAGGTTTACTTGCCCACCTACGGCCTGTTCGAAGAGCAGCGATATTTTTCGCCAGGCAAGCGATTCCAGGCTTTTCAGGCGACGCGGCTTGGCCGCGTCGGCCTGCTCATCTGCGAAGATTTCTGGCACGTCTCGGCGGCCACGATCATGCAAGCCGAAGAGGTCGACGTGCTGGTGTGTATCATCAACTCGCCGGCGCGCGGCGTCGACGGCCCGAAAGTCCGCACCGCCGAGACCTACCAATTGCTCGCGCGCACGTTTTCGCAATTGCTCGGAGCCCTGGTGATCGTGGTCAACCGCGTTGGATTCGAAGACGGGCTGTGCTTCTTCGGCAACAGCATGGTCGTGGGCCCCGACGGGCGAGTCATCGCCGAGGCCCCCGCTTTCGATGAATGTTTGAGCGTCGTGACGTGCGATCTCGACGAGCTGCGCCGCGAGCGGCTGATCACTCCACTGGGCCGCGACGAGCAATTGCTCCTGACCATCGAAGAACTCAAGCGGATCAAGCGACGCCGCTATGAAAACTGATCCCGTGGATGCCGAGCTGTCGATCAACCCGCGGTTGGTCGAGGAGATCCTGGTGCGATTCATTCGCAACGAGATCACGCGCGCCGGCTTCAAGCGTGCCGTGCTGGGCCTGTCGGGCGGAATCGATTCCACGACGGTCGCATACCTGGCGGCGGCGGCCATGGGGGCTCAAAACGTCTTGTGCGTGATGATGCCCTACAAGACCTCGAGCCAGGCCACTCGAGCGGACAGCCAGGCTGTGATCGCGGCGCTGGGCGTGCAGAGCCTGGAGGTCTCGATCACGCCGCAGATCGACGCGTACTTCGCGTCGTTTCGCGACGCGCCTCGGATGCGGCTGGCCAATAAATGCGCCCGCGAACGGATGACAATCTTGTACGACCAGAGTGCGGCCTTTGAGGGCCTGGTGCTGGGCACGAGCAACAAGACCGAGCTGCTGCTGGGATACGGCACGCAGTTTGGCGATTTGGCATCGGCCATCAACCCGCTGGGCGATCTCTACAAGACTCAATTGCGCCAACTGGCCGCGCATCTGAACGTGGCGTCTGAAATCCTGGCCAAGCCGCCTAGCGGCGACCTGTGGGTCGGCCAGACCGACGAGGAAGAACTCGGCCTGACCTATGCGGAGGTCGACCGCCTGCTGGCGCTATTAGTTGATCGGCGCTGGCAGCCGGCGCAACTGGTGCGCGCGGGTTTTGACGCGCAATTCGTCGATCGCGTGCTGCGGATGATTCGCCGCAATCAGTACAAGCGCCGTTTGCCCGTCATCGCCAAGCTGACGCCGCGCACCATGGACCGCGACTTTCGTTACCCGCGCGACTGGGGCACTTGATGCAATGGCGCGAGTCGGTGACAAAAGGTCGGGCGGGCGCCGTCAAAAATCAGTGACGTGCCCTTTTTCTCACTCTAAGTGTGTAGACTATGCCTTTAGCCGCCGGACGGCCAACCGGAATCGCCTGATATGCCGATATCTGTAAGCTGCAAATGTGGAAAGCGGTTTAAGGCCCGCGACGAGTACGCCGGGCGACACACCAAGTGCCCAAGTTGTGGAGAGCCACTGACAATTCCGACGGAGACGCCTATTGACGCTGTGCTCGTGGACGATCAATCCGAACGGGACACAGCGAGTTGCCATACGCGCCGAATTCCACAGTTGCATCAAGCCGGCGCAATACCGCAACCCGCAGGTAATCTCCGAGACGACGCTGACCTCACATTAGAGTTTGTACGATTATTGTCAACTATTGCTTGGCCAGTACTAATTGTCCTTTTTGTCTATCTTGAGATTCTGAACTCGATGGCGAGCATCGAAGCGAGGAAGGCCCCACCAGAGTTTAGAATGCTGCCCAACGGTAACTTCGCCGTGCTCGAACCTAGACCGGCAGTCCCGCGCGACTGGATTTCGATGCTAGGGATTGCCCAGATTGTGCCAATGGCTATGCTTATTTATTCGAGTCACAAGCTCAGAAATCGGAGACGAGATCGATCTCACGCAAGGGCGCACGCACTATCATGCGAGGGGGCGAACGTCAGAACATGTACGCGATGCACCGGAACCGGACTCCGTCCGCTTCTCGGACGACACATTGGTCCTTATTTCTTCGATCGAAGATGTTTGTTCTGTCAAGGCAACGGCTACTTGGTTTTTCGTGGAGATGTTGGTCGTAGTCCGCCGGTCCGAATGTCGCTATGTCCGGGCTCCGGATACTCGGCGATACTCTGCCTTGTGGCGTTGATCGCATCTTGCGTGCCAGTGATTGGATTCGCCATCGCAACCTTTGCCTTGATCAATGTTCGTGGAACACTGAAAAAGGTGGGCAACAATCCTGAGAAGTACTACGGTTGGGGAGAAGCCATGACTGCGCTGGGTATTGGGACTATTTCAATACTTTTCAATCTCATGGCATCCGTTCTTATTGCCGTTGTAATGTTGACGATGTCCCTGAGGTAGTTGAAAAGTAGGCGGTTGCTCCCGCCGGGGTGGTACATTCCCGGCTGGTTTCGATGTTTCCTCAAAAGGAGCAACCGCCATGAGTAGAAGGTATGGGAAAGGGCGTCGGAGGAAAGAAAGGGGACGCGGCTCTTGAAGTCGGCGCCGCTTCCAGCGCGTCCAAGAGTGAGCAGGGGGCGTTACGGCTTCTTGGGCGCCAGCGGCAGCCCGACGA
>CAZUPX010000068.1:0-8417 GCA_964622155.1 uncultured Planctomycetaceae bacterium
CACGGACCGGGACTGGTGACGTTGAGGCTGCCAATGATGGGAATCGAAACGGCTTTCTTGGCAGCGGCCAGATGTTTGAGATAGGCGTCCGGCCCACGGTTGTACTCTTTGAGCTCGTGAAAGTACGCCGTTGTCTCGAGGTCAACGGAGCCACGCGGTAACGGTGTCGGCTGCGGCTTCGATTCCTTTGGATCGAGTTGCTCCTCGAACAACGAAGGCATCACCGCCGCCGCGGCTCCGAATGCCTCTAGCTTCCGCAATACGTCCATTTCGCCCGTCAGCGGACATGCGGCGACGACCACCGGATTCGCGAGTTTCAAACCCAAGTAGTTTGTGGTCAGGTCCGCGGTCATGAAACGTTATCTCGTGTGGTTCCTCGCGGGACGTTCTATCTCAATTACCTTCTCGAAAGGGGAGTCGCTGCGGCCCGCGGTGTTTCTCGCTCGAGCAAACGGCCGACGAGCGTGAACCCCTCGGCGAACAACAGCAGGATGTCGTCGAGCGTGATGATGCCGACCAGATGTCCCAAGTCGTTGACGACCGGCACTCGCCTGAACGCGCCATCTTGCATCAGCGCCACGACGGACTCGATGTCGGTCAGTTCCAAGACCGTCTTGGGCTGCGGGGTCATGATCTCGCGAACCGAAGTTGTGTGAGGATCCCGCTCGGCCGCGATAACCCGCACCATCAAGTCGCGATCGGTGAGAATGCCGATCGGTACGGTGGCAGCATCAACGACCACCAACGCTCCGACGGTGCGTTGGTGCATACGCTCCGCGGCTTGAAAGGCGCTCTCGTTTGGCCGGGCCGTGTCGACGTCGCGTTGGCAAAATCGTTCGACGGACATTCTCGCTTCCTCCGCGTAGCGCGTTACTGACTAGCATTGCCTGAACGGCAAAGGGAGCAATCCTTATGCCATAGGATTCTGGCCCAATTGTGATTCGACCATCCAGGGTCATGCAGCAACCGTCTGTAAGACATAGTCCGCGGCAATCGTCGGGCCTTGTCGACAGGTTGTCGAAAGGAACGATTCGGCAACGGCCCCTAAAGCGCGAAAGAAGTGTGCCGTAGCAAGGCGCCGCTGCGCCATTCCGCACACACGCCTCGCCAATATCCCTCCACGGAAACCACGCCAGGCGAAGTAAGTTCCTCCGAAACGCTTTAACGTCATCCGGGCGCGTGAATTGCAGTTGGCTTGAATCGACAGTCATCCGATAGCCCAACTCAAAGGAGGTTTTGTCATGAAGACGCGATTGACTCTTGGCTCGATCATCGTGCTGTCAATATTGACCGCCTTCAGTTTGGCGGCAGACAAAGACGACCAGGAAAAACCGAGCTTCTGGATGCAGAAGAAGCTGGGTTATAGCGAAAACATCCTGAAAGGGCTGGTCAATCGAGATTTCGACCAAATCGCCAAGAATGCCCGCTCCATGAGCGCTTTAACGCAGATCGAAAAATGGGTGAGGGGCAACACGCCGGAGTATCGCGCACAACTCCACGTCTTCCAGGACGCCAATCAACAACTAATTCGCATGGCGGACAAGGAAAACCTTGACGGGGCGGCGCTCGCTTATGTGCAACTGAGCCTCAGTTGCGTTAACTGCCACAAAATTGTTCGCGATGCACCTTCGAAATGATCTCCTCGCGGCGGGCACTCTCGGCTTGGTGCGACTTACGGCGCCTCGGGGTGCGGTACCACCAGCACGGAGCAGGGTGCGTGGTTGAGTACTGCTTCGGACGTGCTGCCAAAGATTGCAGTAGCGAGGTTGTGCTTGTGTTTGACACCGATAACAACCAGGTCGCTCGTTTCGCGGCCGATCGCTGAAAGGATTTGCTCGGCCGGATCCCCCTCGGCCACGATCGGTTCGGCTGCCAGCAGGCCGTCGGGCAAGCTTTGCGCGAAACCTCGCAATCGCTCAAGGTTCGCGCGAACGCTCTCATCATGTTCACGTGCCCACTTTCGCGCCATCGACTCAACTTCCGGGCTGCGCGCTTGTTCCAAGAGCCAATCAGGAACGCGGCCAGCAAACAGCGATGAGACCACCGCCAGCAATCGACAGCTCGCGTCCTTGGGCCACGTGAATTTGCCGAGCAGCTCCGCGGCCGGGCGACCGGTATCCGGACATTCACATGCCAACAGAACTCGCGGGCCCTTGGCGCCGGTCGTAGGCCGAGGACGAGCCACCCACACGGGAATTTTGGCGGCATGAACCACGGCGCGCGACACGCTCCCCAGCAGCAATCGCTCGAGCCGACCCAATCCGCGCGCCCCCACCACGATCAAATCGGCGCCCCACTGCTCGGCGGCGACCACAATACCATGTCGTGAGTCTTGGGTGCCTTCAATCGTGTGTACGCCGCTTTGCAAGCCCTCCGGCAGCCGCGTACTCGACTCGGCGAAGACTTGCTGCGACAAGGCCCGACGCGCCTTGGCACGCAGCTCGCTGTCGGCCGAACTCGATGACAACCGTACGTCTGGCGGTGAGTAGTAGAGGGCCACTTGATCCTTGCCGGGGCGCAATAACGCGCCCACCTGGCAGATGGCCTCGAACGAGCCCGTGGAACCATCGACCGCGAGCAGCACCTTCATATCTCGATCACCTCCGTTGCCGAGCTGCCGTGGTCAATTGCCAACTTTGGCCATTCGCACGTCGCGCACATATTTATGGCACTCGACGCAACGGGTGGTCATTTGATTAAAGGCCACCGTGGACTGTTCGAGGTTGTTTCGTTTGGCGGCACTGGAAAGCGCGTCGGTCGCAACGCGAAATTTGCGACTGTACTCCAAGTATTCCGGTGTCGTCATAACCTGCCAGGTTTCGTCCAGGCTGAGCAGGCTCATGTTCTGCGCGTTTTTGGCAACCATGGTGAAGTCATTGAGCACCAGCCCTTCCAACACCTTTTGCGAGTGCTTGAGCTTGACGTGCATGAAGTCCCGCAGATCTGGACGCGGCGCGGCATGCCCTCCAGCGGTCAACCAGCACGCGCTGGCCAACGCTATGGCTATTGTGACGGCGATCGTACTTCGTTTCATCGCTCAACTCCTGTTACGCGCACGTTGCGCTCTTTTTTCCAGTCGAACGCTTCTTTACTTCGCAAGGGCGGCGGCGGCGCCCTGTTTCAAAGTCAACACGGGACACTTGGCCCGACGCATCACGGCCTCGGCCACGCTACCCATCAACACTCTCGCTATACCCGTTCGCCCATGCGTGCCGATCACTATCAGATCGACTCCTTCCTCGTCCGCCAGACGCACCAGATCGTTGACCGCCGTTCCCAACACGAGCCGATGCTCGTACTTCACCGTTTTGTCGGACGGCACGATGGCTTCGAGCATGCGGCGAATTTCCGGATTGGGATATTGCGGCTGCGAGTAGAAGACCTGGTCTCCACTGCCGTATTGCGCCAGCATCTCTTCGACGTGAACGATCAGCAGCGTGGCGCCAGAATCGCGCGCCAGCGAACTGGCATACTGCAGGGCCGATTCACTGGCCGCCGAGAAATCGGTCGCGTACAGAATCTTCTTGAAATTCACGGCTTCGACCTTTCTGCAAGTACACGTTCGGCCCGGTGCCGTCTTTGCCAGCGGCGTGCGCCGTCGGCCAAGGGACCTCTACGCAAACTCGATGCCCAAAACCAAAACGACCCTTGCTCGACTCACGAAGCGAAGTAACGGGCCGCGAACTTGTGGCCTATTTTTGTCACAGGCACTGCCGGATTGAGCGCTCGAGGGGCTATCTTTGAAGTGAGCGATATCGCACACTAAGACCCGAACGGGCACATGTGCGATCAACTCAACACGCGGCAGATTCAGGTGGTTTCGCGTCGTATGCAGGCACCTCCGGCGAGGAACTCTGTTGTGGCTGGGGATGGCACAAACCTTGCTTCAAGTTACCCAGCAAAATTGTTTTCGAGGTAACCCAATATGGCGTACGACCCCCAAAAGATAGACCTGTTGCTCGTCGACGACGATGCCGATTTCCGCGAAACGGTCGCCCGCCGATTCATGCGCCGAGGCTTTCGCGTCGAGGAAGCCACGCACGGCGAGCAAGCACTGCAACTGGCCGGATTACGCCAGTTCGACGTGGTGATCCTCGACTTGGTGATGCCCGGCCTGTCGGGCGTCCAAGTGCTGGAACAACTCAAGCTGGCTCATCCAGAATGCGAAGTGATTTTGCTTACCGGTCAAGGCACGATCGAAACGGCAGTCCAGGCGATGAAGCTGGGCGCCTACGACTTTTTGACCAAGCCGTTCCCGCTCGCCGAACTGGAGATTCTGATCGAAAGGGCTTACGAGCGGCGGCAACTACGCAAAGAAAACGTTCAGCTCAAAGCCGTGCTCAATCGCGCCGAGGCCGCGCCGCACATCATCGGAAAGTCCAAGCCGATGCAAGAAGTGTTTCGGTTGATCGAACGGGCAGGGCCGACCGACAAGTCGATTCTGATTCAAGGCGAGAGCGGTACCGGCAAGGAATTGGTGGCCAAAGCGCTGCATCGCGCCAGTTCTCGGTCCGACAAACCGATGGTCACGATCAATTGCGCGGCCCTGCCCGAGAGCCTGCTGGAGAGCGAGTTGTTCGGGCACGAGAAAGGCGCGTTCACCGGCGCAATTGCCATGAAGCAAGGTCTTTTCGAGGTGGCCGACGGCGGCACGCTGTTCATCGACGAGATCGGCGAGCTAGCCGGACCCCTGCAGGCCAAGCTGTTGCGCGTCCTGGAAGACGGCTCGATGCGCCGCGTCGGCTCGCTCAAAGAGCGGCGCGTTGACGTGCGGTTACTCGCTGCCACGAACCGCGATATGGAGAAGGACGTAGCCCAGGGACGCTTTCGCGAGGATCTTTACTACCGGATCAACGTGATGTCTCTCGCGTTGCCGCCGTTGCGCGACCGCCTAGGAGACATCCCGCTTTTGGTCGATCGAATCCTGGGTGAACATTGGACGATCGACCCGGCGGCAATGGCCGCATTGGAATCATACCGCTGGCCGGGGAACGTTCGCCAATTGATCAACGCCGTGGAACGGGCACAGATCATGGCC
Source organism: uncultured Planctomycetaceae bacterium (assembly GCA_964622155.1). Classification (GTDB taxonomy): domain Bacteria; phylum Planctomycetota; class Planctomycetia; order Pirellulales; family PALSA-1355; genus CAZUPX01. The sequence continues at coordinate 5,039 of CAZUPX010000068.1, forward strand.
GAAGGCAACTGCATCCACGTCGACGATCTCCCGCGCGAGATCGTGGCAGCCGGCGGCGCAAAGCCGCACCCGCACGCTCCGGCTGTCGACGGCGAACACCTGGCCGACATTCAACGGGCCCACATCGTCGAAGTGCTCAAACGCGAGCGCGGAAACAAGGCGCGAACGGCCCGTACCCTCGGTGTCAACCGTCGCACTCTCTATCGCCTTTTGGAAAAGTACAACATTCAATTGGCGGATGATGCAAGCGATCTGCACGCTTCCACGCGAATCCCGGCTGAGAACTAGCGGCTGCCTCGATAGACGGCGATAGCTTCAATCGCGCAGTGCGACTTAGCACGCAACAGCGCGTAACCCCAGCACACTTGCGTCGCGCTACTGTGGCCGGCCGACACACGGTTGTTGTCCGCCTCGCTCTGGCCGATCGGCTGGCGAACAAGTTCTAACCCGCGTTGTTGCAAGCAATTGTCACGGAGTTGCTGCCTGATCGGCGACTGCCAGGTGCATCGGCACGGCAAGTGCTACTTCGAAGTTAGAAGACTGTGCCGGCTGTCCGGCCGAACCTTGCGGAATCCGAAACGAGGAACCCTCCATGGCGACTGCAAATTCACCGAATCAGGGCTATCTCGAAAAGCTCTCGTGGTATCTCACACACCGACCGCACGAGGTGTGGGACACCTTCAGCCCTCAGCAACAGCAGCAGATGGTCGAAGACGATCTGGCGGCGGCGACTCGTGTTTCGATGATCCTCGGCTCGCTGATTACCGCGGGACTGGCGCTGACCATCGTCACACTGATCGCCGTTCTGTTGGCGGCGTAATGCACACACCGCATGGTCGAACGTCATCGTGCTATGATGCGCCGGTCAACTGCGCTTCAGGAGCACATAGAAACAACTGCCTTTGCCCGGTTGCGATTCTACCCAGATGCGCCCGTTTTGCTGTTCGACGATCGTTTTGGCGAAGTACAGGCCGAGGCCGGATCCGGGAATGTCGTGATGCGCCGGCAAACGGCGAAAGGGAACAAACACCCGCGCGAGTTCCTCGGCCGGAATGCCCGTGCCATTGTCGGCGATCGAAAAGATGCACTCGTTGTCGCGAATCGTGCAATCGACCACAATGCGCCCCTTCGGCTTGTCGATGAACTTGACGGCGTTCGAAAGCAAATTGTAGAAGACCTCACGAATCCGCACCTGATCGCCCAACACCCTCGGCAAATGTTCGGGTACGGTCAACTCAATGTTCTTTTGATCGAGCAGTGGGCGGATCTGGTCGATTGCTTCGGTCATCGCTTGTTCGCTTGATACCTCGTCTTCCTGTTGATTCGAGTGCAGCGACATCGACGAGCTAAGCAGCTCGTCGATCGTCGTACTCATGCGAAAGGCACGCGTTCGGGCTGATTCAATCAACTTAGCCGCTTCCTGTGGCATCTGGCTGCCAAACTCATCCAAGGCCTCGTCGCAAAGATTGGCCATCGTCGCCAGCGGCGTTTTCAAATCGTGCGATGTGAGCTGGGCAAACTGCCGCAATTCAGCGTTGGCCTTGTATACCAGGTCCAAGGCCTGGCGGAGATTCTGTGTGGCCTGCATGAAATAACTTTCCAGCGTCAAGCCAACATCAAAGAACACCGCCTTCTGCAACGACAGCAGTTCCTCAACGCATGTCCGCGTCCGTTCATCAAGCTGCGACGCTAGCTGTCGGAAGCAGAATTGGAGATATTGATTGTAAGCGCCGAGGAAAATATGCGGATTGAGCCCGACCTGAGCGTGAACGTCGCCCACTCGACGTCGGCGCTCCAGGTAGCCTTCGTTCCACTCCGCTTCCAGCATGGATTCCAAGTGGGCTTGCTGGGCCTGCTTGAGCCGAGCGACCAGCGCCGGGTCGTTCAGAAACCGAGCTGTCTCTTCGAACGCAAATAAGTGCCGATAAAAGGCCTCGACGAATTCAGGTCCGCTCGCGGCTAAGCGGGGCGCCAGCGCGCGCAGGCGAGCACGGTCGGATTCGTCGATCTCCAGAAAGGCCAGACGATAGGCCAAATCGGGCGGCTCCGTCGCGCGCGGCTGTGGTTGCGGAGGCTGTGGTTTTGGAGAGTCTTCGAGGTGCATGACTTGAAAGACACTTTGCTCCGGCGGCGCGTTTCGGGGCTACGGCAGAACACCACATCGCTCGCATCCAGTGTATCGCAAGCCAGTGGGAAGTACCGGCCTCGATGGTGAGCGGAAGTCGTACAGTTTGCCTCGAGCGAAGGGAAATCGTCAATGGCTGGCAGCGCGCATAAAAAGTGGGCGGCAAGCAACCGAGTTACCCCAGTCACCTGCCGCCCGGACCACTAGACAGGTCCAGAATTACTTCTTCGCGCCTGCGGCCAGCCGCTTCATCAGCTTGTCGTGCTCGGCAATCGCCTTGGCAAGCGAATCGTCGATCACCTTGCAGCACGTAAGTGTGGCCGTCCCATCTACATTGTCCTTCAAGCACGTTTCGCGCATCTCGGCGTGAGACTTTGCCGCGTCAGCCAGGTTCTTGTCGATTGAATTCAACGCTGTCAATGTCTCCTTGTCATTGCCCGCTTCCGCCAGCTTGCGCATCCAGGCAAAATGTTTCTGGGCTTTCGTGATGTATTCCCCGATGCTGTCGGCGGCTTCCCGCGCCACTTCCGGGTTGACCTTTTTCTCCGGCGCGGATTGCGCATACTGCCGGTAATGTCCGGAGTAATCTCGCGCGCTACGCATCGCACTGCCGCCGGCGCCGCTGTAGTAGTTGTATTCACCCCGCTGCTTGGCCCCGGCGGGAGCCTGAGCGAAGGCCGCTTGTGCGGCCAAGGTGACACCTAATGCTACGAGAATTGCTAGTGGTCTCATGGCTCAAACCCTCAATGAAAAAAGAAAGTGGTCCTCAACGCACGGCAATTGGCCATTGCATGACGATCCAATTACGCAAGTGGCATGCCGAACAATAAACGACGCGGTTTTCAGGAATTTAACGCGCCTGAGGACGAGTAGCGTGCGGAAGAGCGCGGAGATGTGCGGATCTGCACGGCCCACGACCCCGCCGCAGCCATGGGCGGCCAAACTCTACCAGGCGCTCCGAGCCACGGCCGCCGAACCATCGGCCATCAAACGGGCAAGCGGAACGAGCAATCGCACTGCTTCCGGCGGAAAAGCGGCCTCTTCGGCGCTCCAGAAATTTACGGTGCAATGCATGCCGTTGATCGCCATCGGTACGTGCATGCTCGAACGGATAGCCTTGTTGACCATATTGGCCATGACCGATCCGGTGGTAGAGCCCATCTCGCTATTGACAACGACTTCTTCGCCCAGCGCGTACCCCGCCAGGTTTGTATTGGTCCATAGCTCAAAGGTGCCACGTTCCGGCCGTCCAAT